>NZ_JBEZVK010000024.1:0-88185 GCF_040636955.1 Streptomyces sp. NPDC032472 | reverse complement strand
CCCGGGTGTACTTAACTGCACCCGGCCCCGCGCGCCCCCCAGCCGGGCGCGCGCCACCCCCGTACCGGGCGGGGCCCGTCATTAGCCCCGGCCCCGCCCCGGTCTACCCTCCCGACACGCAGGCGAGGCAGAGAGAAGGCGAAGACGATGGGCACCTACGTCCAGCTGGGCAACGTGAAGACCTGGTACGAGGAGCACGGCGCGGGCGAGCCCCTCGTCCTCATGCACGGCGGCCTGGTCGACGCCCGGTTCTTCGAACCGAACCTGGCCCCCCTCGCCGAGCACTTCCGCGTCTACACCCCCGAGCGCCGCGGCCACGGCCACACCCCGGACGTGCCGGGCCCCATCACGTACCAGCTGATGGCCGACGACACGATCGCCTTCCTCGAGACGGTCGTGGGCGAGCCGGCCGACCTCGTCGGGCACAGCGACGGCGCGGTCGTCGCCATGCTCGTGGCGATGCAGCGCCCCGAGCTGGTCAAGCGCCTCGTCATGATCAGCGGCGGCTTCAGCAAGGAGGGCGAGGCCATGCCCGACATGGAATGGGACGTCGACCAGCTCTTCCAGTTCCTGGGCCCGGCCTACGGAGAGGTCTCCCCGGACGGCATCGACCACTTCAAGGTCGTCGCCGCGAAGATCGGCGAGATGGCCGCCAAGGAGCCGAACCTCAAGGCCGCGGACCTGGCCGCCGTCACGCAGCGCTCGCTCGTCATGTTCTCCGACGACGACCTGGTCACCATGCAGCACGTGGTGGAGATGTACGACGTCCTCCCGAACGCCGAGCTCGCCGTCGTCCCGGGCACCTCGCACTTCCTCACCCAGGAGAAGCCCGCCCTCGTCAACGCCCTCGTCCTGGACTTCCTCACGAAGACCCCGGTCCCGACGGTGGCCGCGATCCGCCGGGCAGCCCACTGAGGTCCAGCAGCCGGTGGAGCCGGGCGGGCGGGAGATGCGGGTTGGCCGCCGCGCCCTCGGCGGTACGCGGGTCGTCCAGCAGTGCGTCGAGCGCCTCGGCGGGGAACACCGGGTTGGCGGCGGCCGCCCGGCGGACCTGCTCCTCGGGGTCGGCGAGGAGCCGTACGGGGGGCTCGGGGAGGGTGGGGTCGGCGGCGGCCAGCGCACGGACGTCCGCGTCGGCGTGGTCCAGGAGGCGGGCGAGGCCGGTGCGGGGGAGGGCGGGCAGAGTCAGGAGGTACGGCCGCTGGCCGGGGCGGGCGAGGAAGGCGTCGAGCAGCAACTCGGGCGGCGCAAGCGGGTGGTGAACGGCGAGCCGGTGACGGACGGCGGGGACGGGGTCCTCGGCCAGGAGGCGGACGAGGTCCACCGGGAGGCGGGGGTAGCCCGCCGCGACCTTGCGCAGAACCACCTCCTCGGAGCGCGCGCAGGCCGCGTACCAGTCGTCCGTCGCTTCGTACGGCTCGAAGATCGGGCAGGTGCAGTCGTCGCCCGCGGACAGGACCGCATCGACGGCACCGCACTGAGCCCAGGTCCGCGGCAGCGGCTGGACGCGGGCGCGCAGCCGGACCGCTTCATGCGGGTCTTCGGCCAGCTCGGCCAGCAGGGCCGCATCGAGGTCGGCCCGGGCCGCCACACGTGCCCGCACCTCGGGGTCGGGGTTACGGGCGAGTCGCGCGACGGCGTCGGCGGGCGTGTGGCGGTTGTAGGCCAGCCCGTACAGGTTCCGCCCATCGGCGAAGCACGCCTCGACCACGGCAGGGGAGACGGCGTAGTTGTTGAGCAGGACCGCCCTGTGGTGGCAGTCCTGCTCCGGCAGGTCGGCTTCCATGGCCGCGGGGTCCAGCGTCCGGTTCTGTCTGTGTGCCGCCTCGCGTACGGCGGGGTCCGGGTCGGCGAGCAGCGCTGCGCGCTGCTCGGGGCCGAGTGCTTGCCAGGACCATCCCGGTGCGAGCTTCCGCAGGGCAGGGTGCTCGTGCGCGTGCCATCGGCGGCTGAACGAGGGGGCTATCTGCCGGGAGGAGAGGAGCTCGCCGGCGATCTCGCTTGCCGTCAACATCCCGTCGTGGCCGGCCTCGTCCTGCTCGGTCAGCAGGGCCTCGACCATGTCGTCCGGCAGCGGCCGGACCTTGCGCGGGGCCGGACGGGGGCCGCTCGCGAGCCAGGCGCGCACGATGGCCGAGGGATCGTGGACCAGAGGACGGAGCCGCGCCGGATCGACATGCGGGTTGCGGGCGAAGACGCGGCGGACCTTCCGGTCGGGGTGCGCGACGATGGCGTCGACCACCTCGGCGGGGAGGTCCCGGTCCTGGCACAGCACCATACGGGCCTCACCGGCGGCGGGGTCGAGCAGCCGCAGGAGCACATCGGCAGGCGCACCCGGATTCACGGCAACACCGCGCAGCCAGTGGGACGAGAGCGAAGAGGGCATCCGGCCATCCTGGCAGGAACGATGCCGGGGACGGGGGTGGACTGCTGGGCGGTGCCTCGTGGGGGCGGGGGTCACGGTCGACCGGGGTCGGAGGGTGTCCGGGGGCGTCCCGGCCGCCCATTGTCCTTTCGGTCCGCGCCGGCTCGTCAAGGGCGCTCCTGCGTCGCGTCGCTGCGCGATCGCCTTCGGCGACCCTTGACAAGCCGACACGAACCGAAACGCCAAAGAGCTGCCGGGAAGCCCCCGAAGGATGGCCAGGGGGTCAAGTCCGGCCTCCACTCCCGTCAGAGAGGGGAGGTCCGGATCCCATGGGCGGAATCGGCCCCCAAGGGACCACCAGGCCACGCCCGCGCCGGGCATGCGGGAACAACGACCTCCAGCCCCGGCATCCGTCCCTTCCCCGAGCCCAAGGGGCCGCAACCTGCACCGAACCACGAAGAGACGGCTGCCAGGAGCGGGGAGACGCCCCAGATCGCTACGCGCTCCCCTTTCCTCGGCGACTGCCGACCGTCCGTGGCTGGTAGGCGCACCAGATCGCTACGCGCTTCGGTCGGATCGGCGTCTCGCGCCGGTCGTGGGTTGCGTTGATTCCGAAGGTCTGGGTGTTGGTGTTGGTGGCCGCCGGGCTCAGGACGTTGCTGTTGTGACGCGGCGCGGGGCGCGGTCCACACGTGGGACGCCGACGGAACGGAAACGCCCGGCGCAACAGGCGAATTACGGCTGCGGCAGCTCCACCCGATCGCCCCGCCACCCGACCCCGTCGGTCCTGCCCGTCCCATACCGGAGGGAGACGCCAATCCGACCGCTGTCGGCAGCGGTCTGTCGCGCCCACCAGCCCCGTACGGCCGTCAGCCGCCGACATGAGCAGGGCCACGTAGCGATCTGCTGCGCTACCAGCCCCAGACGGCCGTCGGACGCCGAGAAAAGAGGAGCTCGTAGCGATTTGGGGCGCTCCCCGCTCCTGGTGGCCATTTCGTCGAAGTCTGGTGCAGGTTCGAGCCCCTCGGCTGCGGAAAGCCCTCTTTTTGGCCTTGGGGGCCCGGCTTCCCGGATGCCCGGTGCCGGGTGGGGAGGGTGGTCCTGGGAGGAAGGATTCTGCACCTCCCGACCCGGACTGCCCTCTCTGACGAGGGCCGTCCCCTGTCTTGACCCCCTGGCCATCCTTCGGGGGCTTCCCGGCAGCTCTTTGGCGTTTCGGTTCGTGTCGGCTTGTCAAGGGTGGCCGTAGGCCATCGCGTAGCGACGCGACGCAGGAGCGCCCTTGACGAGCCGGCGCGAACCGAAAGGACAATGGGCGGCCGGGACGCCCCCGGACACCCTCCGACCCCGGTCGACCGTGACCCCGTTCGTCGAGGGTGCCGAGCCGCTGGCCCGTGGCGGGGGGCTGGGATCCGGCTGCACCGTGCCGCCCCGGACCACCGCAGACGGCAAGCCGTGCTTCCTCGTCGGCGGCGGGCAGGGGTACCTCTCCCGCGTCGCCGACGACATGGAGCGCGTCCAGCTCGGCATGGCGCTCGAACTGCTCGGCCACGCCGACGACGTGCTGGCCGACTACGGTGCCACCGCCGCCCAGCTGCGGTACCTCTCCGCCCGGATGGCCGAGTCGCTGCGCGACGTGCACCGCGTTGCCGTCAGCCGGGGGGCCCGGATGGCCGATCCGGTGCTGGAGCCGCAGCCGGAGTGACCCACCGCAGCGCGAACCACAGCTCCGCCCGTACGTCCGGATCGTCGAGGTCGCGGTCCAGCAGCGCCGCGCAGCGGGCGATGCGCTGGCGCACCGTGTTGCGGTGGATCCCCAGGGCGGCGGCGCTGCGGTCCCAGCTGCCGTGGTGGGCCAGCCAGCCGCGCAGCGTCTCCCGCAGGGCGGGGGAGAGCGGGCCGAGCAGGGACTCGGCGTGGGCGCGGGCCTCGGCTTCGCCGAGCAGGCCCGCGAAGCCGGGGTCGGTGTGGCGGGCCAGCGGGGTGCGGGCGGCGTCGGCGCGGTCGAGGGCGCGGCGGGCCTGCGCGTCGGCGGTGGCCAGGGCGTCGGCCGCGGCCGGGGCGCTGACCCCCAGCCGCCATCCGGGCTGCGGTCCGGGATCCCGGTCGGTGAGGAGCCGTACGGCGGGGCCGGCCGGGTCGAGCAGTACGGTGCCCAGCGCGGCGGCGAGGGCCTGCGGGTCGGCGGAGGCGGTGGCGGCGCGGGCGTGGACGGCGTACCAGGGGCCGGGGCCGTTCAGTGCCTCGGCGGGGGAGCCGCCCAGCAGCAGCCGGGCCAGGGCTGCGGTCTCGGGGCCGGCGGGCCGGTCGGCGGTGAGCAGGGTCAGCAGGACGGCGGCGACCGAGGCGACGGTGTGGTCGCCGGGGGTGCGGGCGGGGGTGGCGGTGCCGAGGGCGGCGCGGCGGCCGAGGGCGTAGGCGGCGAGGTGCCAGCCGTCGGCCTGGTCGGTGGCGGTCGCGGGGCCCCCGGCCGGGGCGCCGACGCGGGCCAGCAGTGCGTCCAGGGCAGGCCGTACGGCAGTGGCTGCGGGCGGCGGCGGGTTGCCCGCGGTCCGGCCGTCGGGCCACAGCAGCACCTGCCCGCCGAGGCTCGCGGCCAGGCGGGACAGCACCGCCGGGACGGGGTCGGGGCGGGCGGCGGCGGCCGCGAGGGCCTGCTGGGCCTCGGTGACCCGGCGCAGCTCGCGGGTCCGCGCCTCGGCCATGAGCCGCCAGACGGCGCGGGCGACGGCGGTGAACGGGGTGCGCGGCGGGACCTCCAGCAGGGGGAGCCCGTGCCGCGCACAGGCCTCGGCGAGGGCGGCCGGGACCTCCTCGTGCACGGGGGCCACGCCGAAGCCGAGGGCGGCTGCGCCGGCCGCGGCCAGCCGGGCCACGTACCGGTCGTACGCCGCGGCGACCGCGGCGTCCCCGGCCTCCCGGGCCTCCGCACCCGGGCCGGACTCGGCCGGGCCCGCCGGGCCCGCCGAACCCGGCCCGGCCCCGGCGGTGAGCAGGAGCTCGCCGCCGAGCAGGTACGGGGACGGGTCGTCCATCTCGGAGGCGTGTACGCCGTGCACCGCGGCCTCGGCGGGCCCGGCTACGTGCCGCAGCCCGAGTTCGCGGTCGGCGAGCAGCGCGCTCAGCGAGACGGGCGGCACGGGCGGCACGGGCGAAACCGCCGGCACCGCCGAAACGGCTGCCCCCTCCGCCGCCGTACCCGCCCGGCCGTCCGGGCCGGTACCGGCCCCAGGGGCCCCAGGGCCAACGCGCGCGTTCATGGATGCTCCGTACACACCAGCAGGACCGTATGGATAAAACGTACACTTCGCGCCCCGCACCCCGCCCCGTACGCTCGAAGGACCGCACAGTAGGACTCCAGAAGGGCACCCCCATGAGCACCGAGCAGACGCCGCGCGGACCGGTCGACTCCTCCCGCATCCCGCGTTACGCCGGCCCCGCGACCTTCGCCCGGCTGCCCCGCCTGGACGAGGTCGGCTCGGCGGACGTGGCCGTCGTCGGCGTGCCCTTCGACTCCGGCGTGTCCTACCGCCCCGGCGCCCGCTTCGGCGGCAACGCCATCCGCGAGGCCTCCCGCCTGCTGCGCCCGTACAACCCGGCGCAGGACGCCTCCCCCTTCGCGCTCGCGCAGGTCGCCGACGCCGGTGACATCGCCGTGAACCCCTTCAACATCAACGAGGCCGTCGAGACGGTCGAGGCCGCTGCCGACGAGCTCCTCGGCAACGGCTCCCGCCTGATGACCCTCGGCGGTGACCACACCATCGCCCTCCCGCTCCTCCGCTCCGTCGCCAAGAAGCACGGCCCGGTCGCGCTGCTGCACTTCGACGCGCACCTGGACACCTGGGACACCTACTTCGGTGCCGAGTACACCCACGGCACGCCGTTCCGCCGCGCCGTCGAGGAGGGCATCCTCGACACCGAGGCCCTGTCCCACGTCGGTACCCGCGGCCCGCTGTACGGCAAGCAGGACCTCGACGACGACGCCAAGATGGGCTTCGGCATCGTGACCTCCGCCGACGTCTACCGCCGCGGCGCCGACGAGGTCGCCGACCAGCTGCGCCAGCGCATCGGCGACCGCCCGCTGTACATCTCCATCGACATCGACGTGCTCGACCCGGCCCACGCGCCCGGCACCGGCACCCCCGAGGCGGGCGGCATGACCTCCCGCGAGCTGCTGGAGATCATCCGCGGCCTGTCCTCCTGCAACCTGGTCTCCGCGGATGTCGTCGAGGTCGCCCCGGCGTACGATCACGCCGAGATCACCTCGGTCGCGGCGTCCCACACCGCGTACGAGCTGACCACCATCATGAGCCGCCAGATCGCGGCCGCGAAGGGCAAGTAACCGCTCGGCAGCGAGCGGCAGTAGGCAGCAGTAGGCCGCACGAAGGGCGCGCAGCGCGTGACGCACGACCACGACCTGGTACTCCGTCCCACCGAGGCCCAGCGGGCGGCCGCGCTCGCGCCGCCGCCGGGCCGCACGGGCGGGGACCTGGTCGTGGAGACGCTGCGCGGCCTCGGCGCGACCACCGTGTTCGGTCTGCCCGGGCAGCACGCCCTCGGGCTGTTCGACGCGGTGGGCCGCTCCGACCTGCGGCTGGTGACGCTGCGGGTGGAGAACAACGCCGGCTTCGCCGCCGATGCGTACGGCCGGATGACGGGCGAGGCGGTGCCGCTGCTGCTGTCCACCGGGCCGGGGGCGCTGACCGCGCTGCCGGCGCTGGCGGAGGCGGCCGCGGCCTCCTCGCCCGTCCTCGCGATCTCCTCCCAGGTGCCGGTGGCGGGCCTGGGCGGCGGCCGGCGCGGGCATCTGCACGAGCTGCGCGACCAGTCCGCCTCCTTCCGGGACGTGGTGAAGTCGGTCCACGCGGCCCGGACCCCCTCCCAGATCCCCTCCGTGATCGCCGAGGCGTGGGAGTCGGCGCTGTCGGCGCCCCACGGGCCGGTATGGGTGGAGATCCCGGAGGACGTGCTGCGCGCGGAAACGATCCTTCCGCAGGTCACCGGCATGGACGCGACCCCGCACGAGCTCGCCCCCCGGCCCGAGCTGACCGCGCTCGCCGCGCACTGGCTGGAGACCGCCGAGCGGCCCGTGATCATCGCGGGCGGCGGGGTCATCCGCTCGGACGCCGCCGGGAAGCTGAGGCAGCTCGCCGAGCGGCTCTCCGCGCCCGTCGTCACCACCTTCGGCGGCAAGGGCGCCTTCCCCTGGGCCCACCCGCTGTCCCTCCAGTCCTGGCTGGAGGACCGCCACATGACCGACTTCCTGGAGGACGCCGACGTCGTCCTCGTCGTCGGCTCCGGGCTCGGCGAGCTGTCGTCGAACTACCACACCTTCCTGCCCGGCGGCCGGGTCGTCCAGATCGAGGCCGACCTCGGCAAGCTGGAGTCCAACCACCCCGCGCTCGGCATCCACGCCGACGCCCGCCTCGCCCTGCAGGCCCTGCTGGAGACGGTGGCCGAGCGCCGCGATCCCGGGGCGCCCGAGCGCGTCCGCTCGGTGCTGGGCGCGGTCGCGGCCCGCCTCGCCGCGCAGGACCTCGGCCCGGAGAGCCTGGAGCAGGGGCTGCTGGCGTCGGTCCGCTCGGCCCTGCCCGCGCGCTCGCCGTCCTTCTGGGACATGACGATGCTGGCGTACTGGGCGTGGTCGGCCTTCGACCCGAAGCACCCGAACACCATGCACTCGGCGCAGGGCGCGGGCGGCCTCGGCTATGCCTTCCCGGCGGCGCTGGGCGCCTGTCTGGCCGAGCCGGGCACGCCGGTGCTGGCCGTCTCCGGCGACGGCGGCGCGATGTACTCCATCGCCGAGCTGGCCACCGCCCGCCAGCACGACCTGGACGTCACCTGGCTGATCGTCGACGACGGGGGCTACGGCATCCTGCGCGAGTACATGCGGGACGCCTTCGACGGCCGTACGACCGGCACCGAGCTGACCCGGCCCGACTTCGCGGCCCTGGCGGAGTCCTTCGGCGTCCCCGCGACCGTGACCTCCCCGGACACCCTCGCGGCCGACCTGGCCAAGGCCCTGGCCGCCCCCGGCCCCTCGGTCGTCATCCTGCCGGCCACCTTGCGCCTCTTCGCCCCGACCCACCTGCCGTAGCCGCGGCGGGCAGCCGTGCGTGCCTTCGGGTGATGACGCTGTGTCACGGCAGCGGCGTCGGCGGGGCCGGGAGGGTCCTGTGGGAGCTTGATCGGTGAGCCGAGCAGAGCCGACCCGGGAGCGGAGGCGCCGACGCCGTGATGCCCGTACTCAGCCGCAGCCTTGCCGCCGCCGCAGCGGTGATCGCGCTGATGGCGGCCTTGACCGCCTGTCAGGGCGGCGGTTCCGAGCCGCAGGAGCCTCCCGAGTCCGCCCAGAGCGAGCAGCCCGAGCAGCCCGAGCAGCCCGAGCAGCCCGAGCAGCCCGAGGAGCCCGAGGAGTCGGAGACGGAACAGGGGGAGACGGCCGACTCCGATTCCGCGGACGTGTTCATGGGGAAGAGCGCCCAGTCCAAGAAGACGGTCAACGTGCCGCGGGCCCCCGTGGGTCAGCCGGCGAGACAGGGGTTCAATATCGCCAACGGGGAGGACGAGCCCACGACCGTCCAGAACATCGCCGCGACCACCGACACCGGGGACACCGCCATCGTCGAGGACACCTGCACCGGTGTCGAGTTGCAGCCGCAGGACACCTGCACCGTGACCATCGAGCACGTCGCGACGGAGGCGGGCAGCTACACCGGGGAGCTCACCGCCGAGACCGCCAACGGCGACGTCTACTCGGCGGGCATCGCCGGGGAGGCGGTCGCCCCCGACGCCACCACGGAGACGGAGACCCCCTCGCCGGAGGAATCCGAGACGTCCGGCGTCACGGACTGATCTCCAACCTGACGGTGTCGTCATCGGGCAGCACCACCAGGCTGCGCCGGGTGGGGGCGTACGAGACCAGGTAGAGCCGGGACGGCGACATCGCGAGGAGGCGGAAGCCGAGGTACTCGTACCGGTACGGGGCACTGTCTTGGCCCAGGTCGCGGTACTTGATGTGCGCGACGTGGTGCGGGATGCGGACCCGCGAATGGATCACCACCCGGGGGGCCGTCACGTAGCCCGCTGCCGCCATGTCGTCGGCCGCCGTGGCACCCGCCACCGAGGCGTACCGCGCCATGCCGAAGAAGAGGCTCATCGTGAGCATGCCGAGGAGCAGCGCGCCGCCGCCGAGCCACAGCCGGTCGCCGGCGCGGGCCTGACGGTTCTGCTCGGCCCTGCCTTCCGTCACGTGCAGCTGGACGCCGAAGAAGGCCAGCGTGGCACCCAGGGCCACCACGAGGCAGGGCACGAACTGGCGGATCCACCCGTTGGGGAGCCCGGGCAGCCGCTCCTCCCAGAAGTACGCCGGGAAACCCAGCAGCACCACCAGCAGGCCGACGCCGAGCACCCAGCCGGTCACCTTGCGGCGCAGCCCCGCCCGCTCCGGCACGGCCAGCGCCCGCCCCGCCCAGCCGAGGGCGAGCAGGACGACCAGTCCGCACACGAGCAGGAGCCAGAGGGGGAAGAAGACCGCGCTCGGGCTGTTGACCAGGTAGGCCTGGATGGAGAAGCGGAGGTCGGCCGTGGGCACGCCGAAGGCGGAGTAGTAGGACTCGGTGTAGGTGGAGCCGAAGTAGTAGAGGACGCCGATGACGATGGTGCCGGGTGCCGCGATGTACGCCGCCTTCTCCAGGAAGGCCGACTTCGGCGGGGCCGGCGGCTGCTTGCCCTTCGGCGGTGCGTCCTGCCGCGGAGCATCCTTCGGTGGCGCGTCCTTCGGCGGTGCATCGTCCGCCGGCGCATCCTCCGGCTCCGGTCCGGGCGGCTGCTCCTGCGGCTCGGGCATGCGCCCAGTCTGTTCGCCGCCGCCCGGGCCCGCACGCGGGGCCGCTCCGCCCGGCTGAACCCGTCCCGCCCGCTGCCGGAACCGCGCGCTCCGCGCCCCGCAGCCCCGTACGGCCCGCCCCGGCGTGCGCCGACCGCCCCCTGGCCGCACGTTCGGATTGTTGCGGCGGGATGAAATCCGCCGGTCGGGGCGTTGGGGGAGGCGGCAGACAGGACGGACGGGGAGGCATGACGTGGCGACGGCGCAGACGGCTGCGGAGGAAGAACAGGGCTGGGGCAGGCGGCTGGCCGCCTACACCTGGCGGTACCGGCTGAACGTACTGCTGGCTCTCGGATCCTCACTGGCCGGGATGGCCGTGATGGCCCTCGTCCCCCTGGTCACCAAGGTCATCATCGACGACGTCATCGGTGACGAGTCCAAGCCCATGGGCCCCTGGGCCGCGCTGCTGATCGGCGCGGCCCTCCTGGTGTACGTGCTGACGTACATACGCCGCTACTACGGCGGCCGCCTCGCCCTCGACGTGCAGCACGACCTGCGCACCGACATGTACGACACCATCGCCCGCCTCGACGGGCGCCGCCAGGACGAGCTGTCCACCGGCCAGGTCGTCGGGAGGGCCACCAGCGACCTCCAGCTGATCCAGGGCCTGCTCTTCATGTTGCCGATGACCATCGGCAACTTCCTCCTCTTCGGGATATCCCTGGCCGTCATGCTGTGGCTCTCGCCGCTGCTGACGCTCATCGCGCTGCTGATGGCGCCCGCCCTGTGGTTCATCGCCAAGCGCAGCCGCAAGAAGCTCTTCCCCGCCACCTGGTGGGCCCAGGGCCAGGCCGCCGCCGTCGCCACCGTCGTCGACGGGGCCGTGACCGGCGTCCGCGTCGTCAAGGGCTTCGGCCAGGAGGAGCAGGAGACCGGCAAGCTGCGCGCGGCGGGCCGCCGCCTCTTCGCAGGGCGGATGCGGACCATCCGCCTCAACTCGCGCTACACCCCGGCCCTCCAGGCCGTGCCGGCCCTCGCCCAGGTCGCCATGCTGGCCCTCGGCGGCTGGATGGCCACCCGCGGACAGGTCACCCTCGGCACCTTCGTCGCGTTCTCCACCTACCTCGCCCAGCTCGTCGGCCCCGTCCGCATGCTCGCCATGGTCCTCACCGTCGGCCAGCAGGCCCGCGCCGGCGTGGAGCGGGTCTTCGAGCTCATCGACACCGAGCCCGTGATCCGGGAGGGCACCCGCGAGCTGGCCGCCGACGCCCCCGCCACCGTCGAGTTCGACGACGTGGTCTTCGGCTACGACCCCGAGCGGCCCGTCCTCGACGGCTTCTCCCTCTCCGTCGCCGAGGGCGAGACCGTCGCCGTCGTCGGCGCCTCCGGCTCCGGCAAGTCCACCGTCTCGCTGCTGCTGCCCCGCTTCTACGACGCCGACCGCGGCACCGTCCGTGTCGGCGGCCACGACGTGCGCGAGCTGACCTACGACTCGCTGCGCGCCGCCATCGGACTGGTGCCCGAGGATTCGTTCCTCTTCTCCGACACCATCCGCGCCAACATCGCCTACGGGCGCCCCGAGGCCGGCGAGGAGGAGATCCGGGCCGCCGCCCGCGCCGCCCAGGCCGAGGGCTTCATCACGGCCCTGCCCGCCGGGTACGACACCAAGGTCGGCGAGCAGGGCCTCACCCTCTCCGGCGGCCAGCGCCAGCGCATCGCGCTCGCCCGCGCCATCCTCACCGACCCGCGCCTGCTCCTCCTCGACGACGCCACCTCCGCCGTCGACGCCCGCGTCGAGCACGAGATCCACGAGGCGCTGCGCGCCGTCATGGCCGGCCGCACCACGCTCCTGATCGCCCACCGCCGCTCCACCCTCGCGCTCGCCGACCGGATCGCCGTCCTGGACCGGGGCAGGCTCGCCGACATCGGTACGCACGAGGAGCTGGAGAGCCGCTCCGCGCTGTACCGGCGGCTGCTCACCGACCCCGACGCGCTCGGCGCCGCCTCGCCGCGCACCCCGGACGCCCCGGCCATGGCCGAGTTCGAGCGGGACTTCGAGAAGGACATCGAGCTCGAGGCCGAGATCGACGCCGAGCCGGTCAACGCCAAGCGGCGCGTCGTCGACGGGGTGACCCCGGAGCTCTGGCGCCGCGAGGAGGACACCAAGACGGCCGACACGACGAAGACCGACTCCGCCTCCGCCCCCGCCGCCGGCTCCGGCGCGCCCGGCGCCGGGCACTCCATGGCCGGGGCCGTCGCCGGGATGCCGGCCACCCCCGAGCTGCTCGCGCAGGTGGCCGCACTGCCGCCCGCCGACGACGAGCCCGGCGTGGACGAGACCCGCGCCACGGCCGCCGAGGACAGCTACAACCTGCGCCGCCTGCTGCACGGCTTCTGGGCGCCGCTCGCGGTCAGCCTGGGCCTCGTCGCCGTCGACGCGGGCGCCGGGCTGCTGCTGCCCGTCCTGATCCGGCACGGCATCGACAAGGGCGTCGAGCAGGCCGCGCTCGGTGCCGTCTGGGCGGCGTCGCTGCTGGCCCTGGCGGTGGTCCTGGCCCAGTGGGCCGCCCAGTTCGCCGAGACCCGGATGACGGGCCGCACCGGCGAGCGCGTGCTCTACGCGCTCCGGGTGAAGATCTTCGCCCAGCTCCAGCGCCTCGGCCTGGACTACTACGAGCGCGAGCTGACCGGCAAGATCATGACCCGGATGACCACCGACGTGGACGCGCTGTCCACGTTCCTGCAGACCGGCCTGGTCACCGCCGTCGTCTCCGTCTTCACCTTCCTCGGGATCCTCGTCGCGCTGCTCGTCCTCGACGTCGAGCTGGCCCTGATCGTCTTCGCCACGCTCCCGCTGCTGGTGCTCGGCACGATCGTCTTCCGCCGCAAGTCCGTCGCCGCGTACGAGCTCGCCCGCGACCGGGTCAGCCTGGTCAACGCCGATCTCCAGGAGTCCGTCTCCGGTCTGCGGATCGTCCAGGCCTTCCGCCGCGAGCACTCCGGCGCCGGCCGCTTCGCCGAGCGCAGCGACTCGTACCGCGAGGCGCGGGTGCGCGGACAGTGGCTGATATCCGTCTACTTCCCGTTCGTGCAGCTGCTGTCCTCGGGCGCCGCGGCCGCCGTGCTGATCGTCGGTGCGGGCCGGGTGGAGGCGCAGACGCTGACCACCGGTGCGCTGGTCGCGTACCTGCTCTACATCGACCTGTTCTTCGCCCCCGTCCAGCAGCTCTCCCAGGTCTTCGACGGCTACCAGCAGGCCACCGTCTCCCTGGGCCGGATCCAGCAGCTGCTGCGCGAGCCGACCACCACCCCGCTGCCGGCCGACCCGCGCGAGGTGCGCGAGCTGCGCGGCGAGATCGCCTTCGAGGACGTGCGCTTCGCGTACGGGACCGCCGAGGAGCGCGGTGAGAAGGGTGACGCGCTGGCCGGAATCAGCCTGCGGATACCCGCGGGGCAGACCGTCGCCTTCGTCGGCGAGACCGGCGCCGGCAAGTCCACGCTGGTCAAGCTGGTGGCGCGGTTCTACGACCCGACCGCCGGCCGGGTCACCGCCGACGGCGCCGACCTGCGGGAGCTCGACCTGACGGCGTACCGCCGCCGGCTCGGCGTCGTCCCGCAGGAGCCGTACCTCTTCCCCGGCACGGTCCGCGACGCCATCGCGTACGGGCGGCCCGACGCGAGCGACGCCGAGGTCGAGGCGGCCGCCCGCGCGGTGGGCGCCCACGACATGATCGCCACGCTGGACGGCGGATACCTGCACACCGTCGCCGAGCGCGGCCGCAACCTCTCGGCCGGCCAGCGCCAGCTGATCGCGCTGGCCCGCGCGGAACTCGTGGACCCCGACGTGCTGCTGCTCGACGAGGCCACCGCCGCACTGGACCTGGCCACCGAGGCGCAGGTCAACCAGGCCACCGACCGGCTGGCGGGCAAGCGCACCACCCTGGTGGTGGCGCACCGGCTGACCACGGCGGCGCGGGCCGACCGGGTCGTGGTGATGGACCGCGGCCGGGTCGTCGAGGACGGCACCCACGCCGAACTCCTCGCGCGCGGCGGCCGGTACGCCGCGCTGTGGCGGACCTTCGCCGGCGAGGACGAGCGCGCCGCCGCCTGACCCCCGGCCGAGGCCTTTCGACCCGGGCGCCCCTCCTGTCTCCGACCCCCCGGATCTTGCTTTATGCAACCTTCCGGGGGGTCTGTGCGTCGTACGTGCGTACGCATGACGTACGGAGGATCGGGGGCGGGGTTATGTCCGGAGGGAAGGGGCGCGTTCGGGGAGCCGCCCGTGCGGCCGTGTCGGCCGTGGTGCTGGCGCTGTGCCTGTCGGGGATGCTGGCGGCGCCGCCCGCCCGGGCCGCGACCGGCGGCTGTGGCGGACAGCTGGTCAAGTCGCTGCCCCTGGGCTCGGGCTCGGGCTCCGGCGAGGTGCGCGTGTACAAGAGCCGCGCCCAGGCCTGCGCGGCGACGTTCGCCCGCGAGCCGGGGGCGCGCCGTCCGATGGCGGTAAGTATTCAGCCGCGTGGCGGGGTCCCCGTCCGCGATGCGGGGCAATTCACCCGTTATGCCGGACCTGTCGTCGTCGGCGCGATCAACCGGTGCGTGTATGTAAAGGGGAGCATCGGGGTCGAATCCGTGGAATCCGGCTGGATCCTGTGCTGACGTCTCGTCCCAACTGGGTCTGGTCAGCGGTGCGTTGACCCCGCTAGGTTCACGGGCGACCACAGTGAACTCAAGGGGAGGGTGAATGCGCAAGATGCTTGGCCGGCTGCTGCCCGTCGCGGTGCTGATCGGCACCATGGGCACGACCGGCTTGACGGCTCAGGCGGCCACCGCCGCAGAGCCGGCCGCCACCGCGCCGACCACCGCAGGGCAGGGCGCCGCCGCGGACATCAAGGACCGGATCCTTGCGATTCCCGGCATGAGCCTGATCGAGGAGAAGCCGTACCCGGGCTACCGCTTCTTCGTCCTGAACTACGAGCAGCCGATCGACCACCGGCAGCCGTCGAAGGGCACCTTCAAGCAGCGCATCACCCTGCTGCACAAGGACGAGTCCCGGCCCACGGTCTTCTACACGTCCGGGTACAACGTCAACACCAGCCCGCGCCGCAGCGAGCCGACGACGATCGTCGACGGCAACCAGGTGTCGATGGAGTATCGATTCTTCAACCCGTCGCGCCCCGACCCGGCCGACTGGTCGAAGCTGGACATCTGGCAGGCGGCCAGCGACCAGCACCGCATCTTCACCGCCCTGAAGAAGATCTACACCAAGAACTGGCTCGCCACGGGCGCCAGCAAGGGCGGCATGACCGCCACGTACTTCGAGCGCTACTACCCCAAGGACATGGACGGGGTCGTCGCGTACGTCGCGCCGAACGACGTCGTCAACAAGGAGGACTCGGCCTACGACCGGTTCTTCGCCAAGGTCGGCACCAAGGAGTGCCGCGACAAGCTGAACGCCGTCCAGCGCGAGGCCCTCGTCCGCCGGGAGCCGCTGGAGGCCAAGTACGCGGAGGCCGCCGCCAAGAACGGCTGGACCTTCAACACCGTCGGCAGCCTCGACAAGGCCTACGAGGCGGTCGTGCTCGACTACGTGTGGGCGTTCTGGCAGTACAGCCTGCTGTCCGACTGCGGCACCGTCCCGGACGCCGCGACCGCCACCGACCAGCAGATCTGGGACTCGGTCGACACGATCTCCGGCTTCTCGGCCTACGCCGACCAGGGCCTGGAGACGTACACGCCGTACTACTACCAGGCGGGCACCCAGCTCGGCTCGCCCGACATCAAGCAGCCCCACCTGAAGGGCCTGAGCCGCTACGGCTACCAGCCGCCGCGCAACTTCGTGCCCCGCGACATCCCGATGACCTTCCAGCCGGGGGTCATGGCCGACGTCGACAACTGGGTGAAGAACAACGCGAACCAGATGCTGTTCGTCTACGGGCAGAACGACCCGTGGGGTGCCGAGCCGTTCCACATCGGCTACAACGCCCGTGACAGCTACGTCATGATCGCGCCGGGCGCCAACCACGGGGCCAACGTCTCCAAGCTCCAGGACGGCGAGAAGGCGCTGGCCACGCAGCGGATCCTGCAGTGGGCCGGGGTCGCCCCCTCCGCCGCGGTCGCCGACGCGGGCCGCGCGACGCCGCTGGCGAAGCCGGACGCGCTGCTCGACCAGAAGGACCTGGAGCGCGAGCCGCAGCTGCGGCCGTAGCCTCCCGGCCCCGGGGTCGGGCCCGGTCGGGCCCGCCCGGTCCGGCCCGCCCGCCGGGCCGCGGGCGGCGTACGCGCTCAGCCGTACGCCAGCCCGTGGCCCAGCGGGTACCGGTCCGGCACCGCCACGGGCAGCCGGCCCGTCGGCCGCGCCGCCCCGGTGACCACCCGGGCCGCCGCCCGCATCTCCACGTCCGTCCAGGAGTACGTCGCCAGCTCCGCCGCACACGCCGGCAGCCGGGCCGGGTCGTACGGATTGCGGGTCGCCACCAGCACCACCGGCACCCCCGTGGCCACCAGCTGGGTGACCAGCTCGCGCTGCTCGTCGTCGCCCTCCGCGACGTTGTACGTGCACACCAGCACCGCCGCGTTCCCGGGAGCCGCGGCCACCGCCCGGGCCGGCGGCAGCGCCGTCGCCTTGCAGCCCAGCGCGGTCAGCTCCTTCGCCAGGACCACGGTCGGGGGGCCCGTCGTACCGCTGGGGGAGGCGGCGTCGTTCCCGGTGACCAGCAGGGACGGTCCCTTCGAGGCGTCGATCGGCAGCAGCTTCCGCGGATTGGCCAGCAGGGTCGTCGTACCCGCCGCGATCTCGTCGGCGGCGGCCAGGTGCGCGGCCGTCCCCACCACCCCGTCGACCTTCGCCGCCAGGGTCTGGTCCCGGTCGAACAGGCCGCGGCGGGCCTTCAGTTCCAGGATCCGCAGCACCGACTCCGCGATCCGCGTCTGCGACAGCTCGCCCGACTCCACCGCCTTCACCACGCTGCGGAACGCCAGCCCCAGGTCCGGCGGGTTCAGCAACTGGTCGCAGCCCGCCTTCAGCGCCAGCACCGGGACCCGGTCGTCCCCGTACTTCTGCCGCACCCCGGCCATGTCCAGGGCGTCGGTGACCACCACCCCGCGAAAGCCCAGGCGTTCGCGCAGGATGCCGGTGACGATCGGCTGCGAGAGGGTCGCCGGGTCCCCCGAGGGATCGAGCGCGGGAAAGACGATGTGCGCCGTCATCACGGCGTCCACGCCCGCCTCCACCGCCGCCCGGAACGGCGGCTCGTCCAGCTCCTCCCACTGCGCCCGGGTGTGCTGCATCACCGGCAGCCCGACATGGCTGTCGGTCTCGGTGTCCCCGTGGCCCGGGAAGTGCTTGGCCGTCGCGGCCACCCCCGCGCCCTGGTAGCCCCGTACCTGCGCGGCGACCAGCGAGGCCACCGCCTTCGGGTCGGAGCCGAAGGACCGTACGCCGATCACCGGATTGTCCGGGTTCACGTTCACGTCGGCCACCGGCGCGTAGTCCTGCCGGATCCCCATCGCGGCCAGCTCGGTCCCCGCGATGCGCGCCGCGCGCCGGGCCTCGGCGGTGGCGGAGCCCTCGCCGCTGCGGGCCCCCAGGGCCATCGCCCCGGGCAGCAGCGTCGCCGGCTTGCCGATGCGGGCCACCGCCCCGTGCTCCTGGTCGATGGAGAGCAGCAGCGGGATGCCGGCACCGGTCCCCGCGGCCGCCTTCTGCAGGCCGGCGGACAGCTCGGCGACCTGCTGCGGGGCGCGGGTGTTGTCGGCCCAGGAGAACAGGATGATCCCGCCCAGGTGGTAGCGGGAGACCAGCTCGGCGGCCGTGCGGACCCCGAACTGCTTCTGGTTGCGCTCGGCGCCCTTCGCGTCCGGCTCGGTCGCCGAGTGCCCGAACACCCGGGAGACGAAGAGCTGTCCGACCTGCTCGGTCAGGCTCATCCCGGCCACCACGCGGCGCAGCTGCGCCAGGTCGGGGGACGGGCCGGGGCCGCGCCCGCCGGGCGCAGGGGTGCCCGGGCGGCTGTCGCCGCCCGGGCCCGGGCCGGGGCCGGGGGAGCGGGCGGGGCGGTCAGGGTCGTCGGAGAAGGCGCCCAGGGCGTATGAGACCGCCCCGGCGGCCGTGACGGCGGCCACGGCGGCCGCGGTGAGCAGGGACCGGCGGGAGGCGTGGTACGGCACTCGCCGGACCCTACGCCCGCTGTGCGCCCCCGGCGCCGAGGACACGGGCGGGGTCCCCCGGACGGACCGCTGCGCCCGCCCAGTGCTCCTGGAGGGTCCGCACGGCCTCGGTGATCGCCGGCCGGCGGGCCGCCCCGGTCCGCCACAGCGCGTACAGCCGGCGCACGGGGCCCGGTTCGAGCGGTACGGCCACCGCCCCCGGCGGCAGGTCGCCCGTCCCGAGGCGGGGTACGACGGCCACCCCGAGCCCGGCCGCAACCAGCGCGACGATGGTGTGGTTCTCCTCCGCCACGTGGACGAGGTCGGGCTCGAACCCGGCCGCGCGCAGCGTGCGGACCAGCCAGTCGTGGCAGACCCGGCCGGGCGGCTGGCACACCCAGCGCTGGCCCCCGAGGTCGGCGCGGCGGATGACCTGGCGCCGGGTGAACGGGTGCCCCTCGGGCACGACCAGGTCGCAGCGGTCGTCGCCGATCACCGCGTGCTCCACGCCCTCGGGGGCCGGCAGCGGGGCGATGTCCCAGTCGTGGGCCACCGCCAGATCGGTGACGCCGCGGGCCACCAGGTCCACCGACAGGTGCGGGTCGACCTCCGTCAGGCGTACGTCGAGGGCGGGATGGCGGCGCGCCAGGTCGGCCAGCACGCCCGGCAGCAGCCCGCGCGCCGCGGAGGCGAAGGCGGCCACCGTCAGCAGGCCGCCCGGCTGCCCGCGGCGCTCCTCCAGGGTGGTCTCGGCGCGCTCGACGATCGCCAGCAACTCCCGTGCCGTACGGGCCAGGTGCCAGGCCTCCTCGGTCAGTGCGACCCCGCGCCCGCGCCGCTCCAGCAGCGTGGTGCGGGTCTCGCGCTCCAGCTTGGAGATCTGCTGCGAGACGGCCGAGGGGGTGTAGCCGAGGGCGGCCGCGGCGGCGGCGACCGACCCGTGGACGGAGACGGCGTACAGGGCGCGCAGCCGGGAGAGGTCGAGCATGCCGCCCATCGTAGGCAGGCGGCGGCCCGTGTCCATGCGTAAGGGATGCTTCATCCATCCCGGAAGGAATCCGCGCTGGTGCTACATGGTGGCGGCGCCGATGCTCGGAGCATGCGTCCCGTTCACACTGCTCTCGCCGTACTCGTCGCCGCCGTCTGGGGGTTCAACTTCGTCGTCATCCAGATCGGGCTGGGCCACTTCCCGCCGCTGCTGCTGTCCGCCCTGCGCTTCCTCGCGGCCGCGCTGCCCGCCGTGTTCTTCGTCGGCCGGCCCAAGGTCGCCTGGAAGTGGGTCCTCGGCGTCGGAGCGGCCCTGGGCATCGCCAAGTTCGGGCTGCTGTTCACGGGCATGGCCGCCGGGATGCCGGCCGGGCTGTCCTCCCTCGTGCTGCAGGTCCAGGCCGTCTTCACCGCCGTCTTCGCGGCGGCTGTGCTGCGCGAGCGGCCGGGCCGGGTGCGGCTGGCCGGCATGGGCGTGGCGCTCGCCGGGATCGCCGTCGCCGCCGCCGACAGCGGTGCCTCCGGGCCGGTGCTCGGCTTCACGCTGGTCGTGGCGGCCGCCGCCTGCTGGGGCGTGTCCAACGTGCTGACCCGCAGGGCGGCCCCGCCCGACGCGCTGAACTTCATGGTCTGGGTGTGCACCGTGCCCGTGCTGCCGCTGTTCGCCCTGTCGCTGCTGCTGGAGGGGCCCGAGCGGGACCTGGCCGCGCTGCGGGGCCTGGACTGGTCCGGGGCGGCCGTGATCGGGTACGTCGCCTGGGTGTCCACCGTCTTCGGGTTCGGCGCCTGGGGGTACCTGCTGCGGCGCTACCCGGCCTCGTCCGTCGCGCCGTTCTCGCTGCTCGTGCCGGTGTTCGGGATGTCCTCCGCGGCGCTGGTCCTCGGCGAGCAGGTCTCCGGGCTGCGCTGGCTCGCCGCGCTGCTGCTGGTGGGCGGGGTGGCCCTGACCTCGCTGACGCCCGCACGCGGGGCGGCCGCGGCCGGCGGCCGTACGGGCTCCGGGGTCAGCGCGGGGAGTCCGGCCGCAGGGGCAGCCGCCAGTCCTGCCCCGTGAGGACGGCGCCGTACGAGCGGTGCTCGTGCTGCGAGACGAGGGTGAACCCCGCGCGCTCGTACAGGGAACGGGCCGAGGTCAGCACGTCGTTGGTCCACAGCACCAGCTCGCGGTAGCCGGCCGCGCGGGCGAAGGCGACGACCGTGTCGACCAGGAGGGTCCCGACGCCGTGCCCGCGCCCCTCCGGCTCGACCAGCAGCAGCCGCAGCCGGGCCGTGCCGGGCGAGCCCTCCTCCCGTACGCACATCACCGAGCCCACCGGTCGGCCGTCCAGCTCGGCGATCCAGACGCGCTCGCGGTAGGGGTCGTGGTCCTCGGCGAAGTCCGCGACGATCCGCGCCACCAGGCCCTCGAAGTCCGCGTTCCAGCCGTACTCGGCGGAGTAGAGCGCACCGTGCCGCTGCACGATCCAGCCCAGCTCGCCGGGGGCCGGATCCCGCAGCCGCACCTGTGCTCCGGAGGTGTCCATGGCGCCCGAGAATAGCGCGCCCGGCACCGCCCGAGTAATGGAAACGTAAAGTTCCGATTCGGTGTGCAACCCCGGAGCGCGTACGGGGGTCGTATGGTGCGTCGGCACTTCCGGGGGAGGATCTGGGGGGATCGGGAAGTCCGGCACGGGAGGGGTAACCGTGAGGGGGTCCGGCCGCGAGGCCGGGCCCCCTTCTCGTTGCACGGCCCCGTTGGTTGTCCACAGGCCTGCGGGGCTGTCGGAGCCGGGCGGTAACGTCGTGCCATGGCAACCAACGGGGCGGTGCAACAGGCAGTGGTCGAGGGGGTGCTGGAGCGCATCACCTACGCCAACGAGGAGAGCGGCTACACGGTCGCCCGCGTCGACACCGGCCGCGGCAGCGGCGATCTGCTCACGGTCGTGGGCTCCCTCCTCGGGGCCCAGCCCGGCGAATCGCTGCGGATGGAGGGCCGCTGGGGCTCCCACCCGCAGTACGGCCGGCAGTTCACGGTGGAGAACTACCGCACCGTGCTCCCCGCCACCGTCCAGGGCATCCGGCGCTACCTCGGCTCCGGCCTGATCAAGGGCATCGGCCCGAGGATCGCCGACCGGATCGTCGAGCACTTCGGCACCGACACCCTCGACGTGATCGAGGCCGAGCCGAAGCGGCTGATCGAGGTGCCCGGCCTCGGCCCCAAGCGGACCAAGCTGATCGGCGCCGCCTGGGAGGAGCAGAAGGCCATCAAGGAGGTCATGGTCTTCCTCCAGGGCGTCGGCGTCTCCACCTCCATCGCGGTCCGCATCTACAAGAAGTACGCCGACGCCTCCATCTCCGTGGTGAAGAACCAGCCGTACCGGCTCGCCGCCGACGTCTGGGGCATCGGCTTCCTCACCGCCGACCGGATCGCCCAGGCCGTCGGCATCCCGCACGACAGCCCGGAGCGGGTCAAGGCGGGCCTGCAGTACGCCCTGTCCCAGTCCACCGACCAGGGCCACTGCTTCCTGCCCGAGGAACGGCTGATCGCCGACGGGGTCAAGATGCTCCAGGTCGACACCGGCCTGGTCATCGAGTGCCTGGCCGAGCTCGCCGCCGACCCCGAGGGCGTCGTACGGGAATCCGTGCCCGATCCGGAGGGCGGGCCGCCGCTCACCGCCGTGTACCTGGTGCCCTTCCACCGGGCCGAGCTGTCGCTCGTGGGCCAGCTGCGCCGGCTGCTGCACGCCGAGGACGACCGGATGCCGTCCTTCCAGGACGTGGACTGGGACCGCGCCCTGGGCTGGCTGGCCGGGCGCACCGGCGCCGAGCTGGCGCCCGAGCAGCGCGATGCGGTCCGCCTCGCCCTCACCCGGAAGGTCGCCGTCCTCACCGGCGGCCCGGGCTGCGGCAAGTCCTTCACCGTCCGCTCGATCGTGGAGCTGGCGCGGGCGAAGAAGGCCAAGGTGGTGCTGGCCGCGCCCACCGGGCGGGCCGCGAAACGGCTGTCCGAGCTCACCGGGGCCGAGGCCTCCACCGTGCACCGGCTGCTGGAGCTCAAGCCCGGCGGGGACGCGGCCTACGACCGGGACCGGCCGCTGGACGCGGACCTCGTCGTGGTCGACGAGGCCTCCATGCTGGACCTGCTGCTCGCGAACAAGCTCGTCAAGGCGGTGGCACCGGGGGCACACCTGCTGCTGGTCGGGGACGTGGACCAGCTGCCGTCCGTCGGCGCCGGAGAGGTGCTGCGGGACCTGCTCGCCGAGGGCAGCCCCGTCCCCGCCGTCCGCCTCACCCGTATCTTCCGGCAGGCCCAGCAGTCGGGCGTGGTCACCAACGCCCACCGCATCAACACCGGCCTGCCGCCGCTGACCGACGGGCTGCCGGACTTCTTCCTCTTCGCCGAGGAGGACACCGAGGAGGCCGGCCGGCTCGCCGTCGACGTGGCCGCCCGGAGGATTCCGGCCAGATTCGGCCTCGACCCGCGCCGCGACATCCAGGTGCTCGCCCCCATGCACCGCGGTCCCGCCGGCGCGGGGAACCTCAACGGCCTGCTCCAGCAGGCCATCACACCCGCCCGGCCCAACCTGCCCGAGAAGCGGTTCGGCGGCCGCGTCTTCCGCGTCGGCGACAAGGTCACGCAGATCCGGAACAACTACGAGAAGGGCGCGAACGGCGTCTTCAACGGCACGGTCGGCGTGGTCACCGCCCTCGACCTGGACGAACAGCGCCTCACCGTGCGCACGGAGGAAGATGAGGAGGTCGGATACGAATTCGCGGAGCTGGACGAGCTGGCCCATGCGTATGCCGTCACCATCCACCGCTCCCAGGGGAGCGAATACCCGGCGGTGGTGATCCCCGTCACCACCGGGGCTTGGATGATGCTCCAGCGCAACCTGCTCTACACGGCGGTGACCAGGGCCAAGAAGCTGGTCGTCCTGGTCGGGTCACGCAAGGCACTGGGTCAGGCGGTGCGTACCGTTTCCGCAGGCAGGAGGTTCACGGCGGTCGCCCCTAGGCTGTCCGGCCGCATACCGGTGGGAAACCTCGCCTAGGGTTTCCGCTTTCGGCGCGGAGGGGGCAGGATAAGCAGGTTGACGGCACTCAGTGCCGTCGAAAATGCCTAACGCCGACCCCGAGTGCACTCTCCTGCGCCAAATGGGGGAAGGTAGAGGAAGTCAGGGCACCTCGAAGAAGAGGCACTACGTCGGTGAGGGATGACGTGAGCGACAACTCTGTAGTACTCCGGTACGCGGACGGTGAATACACCTACCCGGTGGTCGAGAGCACCGTCGGTGACCAGGGCTTCGACATCTCGAAGCTGAGGGCCCAGACCGGGCTCGTCACCTTGGACAGCGGCTACGGCAACACCGCCGCCTACAAGTCCGCGATCACCTACCTCGACGGTGAGCAGGGCATCCTGCGCTACCGCGGCTACCCGATCGAGCAGCTGGCGGAGCGCTCGACCTTCATCGAGGTCGCCTACCTGCTGATCAACGGTGAGCTGCCGACCGTCGACCAGCTCGCGTCGTTCCGCAACGAGATCACCCAGCACACGCTGCTGCACGAGGACGTCAAGCGGTTCTACGACGGCTTCCCGCGTGACGCGCACCCGATGGCGATGCTGTCCTCCGTGGTCAGCGCACTGTCCACGTTCTACCAGGACAGCCACAACCCGTTCGACGAGAAGCAGCGCCACCTCTCGACGATCCGCCTGCTGGCCAAGCTCCCGACGATCGCGGCCTACGCGTACAAGAAGTCGGTCGGCCACCCGGTCGTCTACCCGCGCAACGACCTCGGCTACGTCGAGAACTTCCTGCGCATGACCTTCTCCGTGCCGGCCCAGGAGTACGAGCTCGACCCGGTCGTGGTCTCCGCGCTCGACAAGCTGCTGATCCTGCACGCGGACCACGAGCAGAACTGCTCGACCTCCACCGTCCGCCTGGTCGGCTCCTCGCAGGCGAACATGTTCGCCTCGATCTCCGCCGGCATCTCGGCCCTGTGGGGCCCGCTGCACGGTGGCGCCAACCAGTCCGTCCTGGAGATGCTGGAAGGCATCCAGGCCAACGGCGGCGACGTGGACTCCTTCATCCGCAAGGTGAAGAACAAGGAGGACGGCGTCCGCCTGATGGGCTTCGGCCACCGCGTCTACAAGAGCTTCGACCCGCGCGCGAAGATCATCAAGGCGGCGGCGCACGACGTCCTGTCGGCTCTCGGCAAGTCCGACGAGCTGCTCGACATCGCGCTGAAGCTCGAGGAGCACGCCCTCTCCGACGAGTACTTCATCCAGCGCAACCTGTACCCGAACGTGGACTTCTACACGGGTCTGATCTACCGCGCCATGGGCTTCCCGACCGAGATGTTCACCGTGCTCTTCGCGCTGGGCCGCCTGCCCGGCTGGATCGCCCAGTGGCACGAGATGATCAAGGAGCCGGGTTCCCGCATCGGCCGCCCGCGCCAGATCTACACCGGCGTCGTCGAGCGCGACTTCGTCCCGGTCGAGGCCCGCTGACCGTAGCGGCCCCGAGCACGCGAAAAGCGCCCCGCCGTCGATCCCCCCACGGGTCGACGGACGGGGCGCTTTCCTTTTCCCCGGCACCGGATTCCCCCCACGGGATCCGAGCCGGGGCGTCGGCGAGGAGGGCGCGCCGCGCCCTCCGGTTGGGTGTCTGCCGGGACCCGTACGGGTCGGGAGGGCCGCTCAAAGCACCCCGTTGGGCACGCGTCCCGGCCGGCTGATGCCACGGATGTCCCCCAAGACCCCCGTGAACGTCCCCCAAGACGTTCTTGGCATCGCCCCATTAGACCCACTGCAGGGCCCGATGGTTACGTTGCGATCGCTGTGATCTGCGTCTCCTGTGAAGGAAGTGTGCGCAGTGTGAGGAGGGACACCCCTACCGGAAGGATCGCAACCGCAGGCTGTTGGTGACCACGAAAACAGAGGAGAACGCCATTGCGGCCCCCGCAATCATCGGATTGAGCAGCCCTGCCGCGGCGAGCGGGAGGGCCGCCACGTTGTAGCCGAAGGCCCAAAACAGGTTGCCCTTGATCGTGGCGAGGGTCCGGCGCGAGAGCCGGATCGCGTCCGCCGCCACCCGCAGGTCGCCCCGTACGAGGGTCAGGTCGCCCGCCTCGATGGCGGCGTCGGTTCCGGTTCCCATGGCCAGGCCCAGGTCGGCCTGGGCCAGCGCCGCCGCGTCGTTGACCCCGTCGCCGACCATGGCGACCGTACGGCCCTGCGCCTGCAGGCGGCGTACGACGTCCACCTTGTCCTGCGGGAGCACCTCGGCGATCACCTCGTCGATGCCCACCTCGCGGGCCACCGTCTCGGCCACGGCCCGGTTGTCGCCGGTCAGCAGGACCGGGGTCAGGCCGAGCGCCCGCAGCCGGGACACGGCCTCGGCGCTGGTCTCCTTGACCGCATCGGCCACGGTCAGGACCCCGCGGGCCTCCCCGTCCCAGGCGACCAGGACGGCGGTGCTGCCGGCGGCCTCTGCGGCCGCCTTGGCCCCGGCGAGCCCCTCGGGCAGGGCGATCGACCAGTCGGCCAGCAGCTGCTCGCGGCCCACCAGGACGGCGTGCCCGTCCACGACGCCCTGCACGCCGAGCCCGGCGAGGTTGCGGAAGGACTCCGGGACCGGCAGGGAGCCGGCCCGCTCCACGGCCCCGGCGGCGATCGCCCGGGCGATGGGGTGCTCCGAGGCGTGCTCCAGGGAGCCCGCGAGTCGCAGCAGCTCCGCCTCGTCGGTGCCGGGGGCGGTGTGCACGCCGGCCAGCGCCATCCGGCCGGTGGTGACCGTGCCGGTCTTGTCGAGGACGACGGTGTCGACGCGGCGGGTGGACTCCAGGACCTCCGGGCCCTTGATCAGGATGCCGAGCTGGGCGCCGCGCCCGGTGCCGACCATGAGCGCGGTCGGCGTGGCCAGGCCCAGGGCGCAGGGGCAGGCGATGATCAGGACGGCCACGGCGGCGGTGAAGGCGGCGGTGGGGTTGTCGGTGATCAGCAGCCAGGTGACCCAGGTGCCGAGCGCCAGGGCCAGGACCACCGGGACGAAGACGCCGGAGATCCGGTCGGCGAGCCGCTGCACCTCGGCCTTGCCGTTCTGCGCCTCCTCGACGAGCCGGGCCATCCGGGCCAGCTGGGTGTCGGCGCCGATCCGGGTGGCCTCGACGACGAGGCGGCCGGAGGCGTTGACGGTCGCTCCGGTGACGGCGTCGCCGACGGCGACCTCGACCGGGACCGACTCGCCGGTCAGCATGGAGGCGTCCACGGCGGAGCTGCCCTCGACGACCGTACCGTCGGTGGCGATCTTCTCGCCGGGCCGGACGACGAACCGGTCGCCGACCGCGAGGGCGGACACCGGGATGCGCACCTCGCGGCCCTCGCGCAGGACGGCGACGTCCTTGGCGCCGAGCTCCAGCAGCGCCTTCAGCGCGGCGCCCGCCTTCCGCTTGGAGCGGGCCTCCAGGTACCGGCCGAGCAGGATGAAGCTGACGACGCCGGCGGCGACCTCCAGGTAGATGGTGGAGGATCCGTCCGTGCGGGAGATGGCGAAGTCGAAGCCGTGCCGCATGCCGGGCATGCCGGCGTGGCCGAAGAACAGGGCCCACAGGGACCAGGCGAAGGCGGCGAGGGTGCCGACCGAGACCAGGGTGTCCATGGTGGCCGCGCCGTGCCGGGCGTTGGTCCAGGCGGCCCGGTGGAAGGGCAGGGCGCCCCAGACGACCACGGGGGCGGCCAGGGTGAGCGAGAGCCACTGCCAGTTGTCGAACTGCAGGGCCGGGACCATCGCGAGCAGGACGACGGGCAGGGCGAGCACGGCGGAGACCAGCAGCCGCTGTCGCAGCGCGGCCGTCTCGGGGTCGCGTACGGGCGCCTGTGCCCCTTCCGGGGATGGCGGCGACAGCTCCGGTTCCGGCTGCGGCGGCGGGGGCTCCTCGGCGGTGTAGCCGGTCTTGACGACGGTGGCGATCAGGTCGGCGACCTCGACGCCGGCGCCGTACGTGACCCGCGCCTTCTCGGTGGCGTAGTTCACCGTGGCGCTGACCCCGTCCATCCGGTTCAGCTTCTTCTCGATGCGGGCCGCGCAGGAGGCGCAGGTCATCCCGCCGATCGCCAGCTCGACCTCGGCGGTGCCGGCGGGGGCCGCCGTCGGGGCCGTCGCTGCCGGGGCCGCTGCCGCTATGGGTCCGTCGTGCGCCGTGCTGCTGCTCGTGCTCATGCTCATGATCCGGCTCCAAGGGGGATCCGGGCCGTACGGAACCAGTATGAGCTGGTGGTACGGCCCGGTTCGGGTGCTGCGTGAGGAGAGGGGGCTCAGGCGGCGAGGCCGGCGAACTCGTAGCCCGCCTCGTCCACGGCGGCGCGGACGTCGCCCTCGGCGAGCGGGGCGGCGGAGACCACGGTGACCTCGCCGGTCGCGGCGACGGCCTTGACCGAGGTGACGCCCGGCAGGGCGGACAGCTCGGTGGTCACCGCACCCTCGCAGTGGCCGCAGGTCATGCCGGTCACGCGGTAGACGGTGGTGGTCTGGGTGTCCGTCTCGGCGGTCATGTCGTTCTCCTCTTCGGGGGTCCGTCCGGGTGCTGCCGGAAGGAGGCTGTCACTCCACCGTCCTCCCGACACTCCCAAGACTATACCCCCTGGGGGTATGAAAGCGAGTGTCTTCGGCCCCTTTCCGTTTCTCGCGCGGCGGCGCGACCGGTGGTCGGGTCAGTCGAGGCGCCGGCCCCGGTTGCCGGGCCGGTTGGCCACCCAGGTGCGGATCGTGTCGGCGTACCAGTACGGCTTGCCGCCCTCCACGTGGTCGGGAGGCGGGAGCAGCCCGTGCTTGCGGTACGAGCGCACAGAGTCGGGCTGGACGCGGATGTGGGCGGCGATCTCCTTGTACGACCACAGCTGTCCGTCGCTCATCGACGACACCTCCTCGTCCACGTGGCGGGCCGGCCGGGAGGCCGTCGGGGGAGCCGGCGCGTGGACTTCAAACGATCGGTCGGGTTGTGCCCGGAGAACGACGGAGTGTGACGGCGTCGGAGGGGTTGTCGCACGCCTGTGACGAGCAACCCGCGTCATGACGACATGCGTGACACGAGAGCGACCCCTGTGACGCGAACGGCACAGGGGTCGGAGGGTCCGGAGGGGTCGGAGGCGGTGGGGGGAGGAGGAGCCGGAACCCAGCGGCTGGGCTCCTGCAGCGGACTGCAGCGCGGCCGGGTTCCGGCGGCCGGGGCGGCTAGCGGTACAGGGCCGGCCGCTCCACCAGCTCCACGGCCGTCCGCACCCCCGTGTGCGCCGCCTTCAGCCCCGCCTCGCAGACGGCCGCCGCCGCATAGCCGTCCCAGGCGTCGGGCCCCGCCACCCCGCCCTGCGCTGCCGCGGCCACCCACCGGCGCAGCTGGCGGTCGTACGCATCGGCGAACCGGACGGTGAAGTCCTGCGCGATCGCCTCGGACCGCCGCCCCGCGCTGCGCACCGCCATCGCCGTGCCGCCCCCGATCTCGGCGCTCCCGCCCTCGCCGACGGCCTCGCACCGCACCTCGTAGCCGAAGCCGCAGTTGACGAAGATCTCCACGTCGACGAGCGCCCCGCCGGAGGTCTCCAGCAGCACGAACCGCGGATCGCGCAGCCCCTCCGGGGCCGCCGCGCTCGGAGCCGGGGAGAACACCGACACCGCCGTGACCTCCTGCCCCAGCAGCCAGCGGGCCGCGTCGACCTCGTGCACCACCGAATCGCTGATCAGCATGTCACTGGTGAAGAAGGACGGCGAGGCGGCGTTGCGGTGCCGGCAGTGCAGGAACAGCGGCCGGCCGATGCCGCCCGCGTCCAGCAGCCCCTTCAGCTCCTCGTACTCCGCATCGTGGCGCCGCATGAACCCCACCTGCACCAGGCGCCGGCCCAGCCGCTGCTCGGCCTCCAGCACCCGCAGCGCTCCCGCGGGGTCCGGGGTCAGCGGCTTCTCGCACAGCACCGGCAGCCCGCGCGCGAGGGCCAGCCCGATCGCCTCCTCGTGCGCCGGGCCGGGCGAGGCGATCAGTACGGCCTCGACCCCGGGCGCGGCCAGCGCGGCCGCCGCATCCGTGTGGGCGCCCGCCCCCTCCAGGCCCGCCGCGACCTCCTTGGCCCGGTCCCCGTCCGGGTCGGCCACGGCCACCACCCGCGCCCCGCCGACGGTCCGCCCGATCCGGCGGGCGTGGTCGGCGCCCATCTTCCCCGCGCCGATGACGGCGATCCCGAGCGTGCTCATGTCGTACTCCTCCTGGAGGTCAACGGGCGCCGCAGGACCGCAGATAGGCGCGGGTGCGGCGGGCGATGGGCAGCGGCCGGTCGGGCGGACAGGGGTACATGTCCTGCTCCACGATCGCGAAGAGGTCCACCCCGAGCCGCTGCGCGGCCGCGAGCACCGGCTCCAGCGCGGGCACCCCCGCCGGCGGCTCGCACATCACCCCCCGGGCCACGGCCGGCCCGAACGGCACCTGCTCGGCGACGACCTCGGCGAGGATCCGCGGGTCGACCTGCTTCAGGTGCAGGTAGCCGATCCGCTCCCCGAAGGTCTCGATGGCCTCGACGCTGTCGCCGCCGCAGTAGGCGTAGTGCCCGGTGTCGAGGCAGAGGGAGACCAGGTCGGGGTCGGTGGCGTCCAGGAAGCGGGCCACGTTCTGCGGGGTGTCGAGGTGCGTGTCGGCGTGCGGGTGGACGACGATCCGCAGCCCGTACCGCTCCCGCACCTCGCGGCCCAGCCGCTCGGTCTGGGTGGTCAGTTCACGCCATTGCGCGGGGCTCAGGGTCCGGTCCTCCAGCACCGCGCCTGTCTTGTCGTCCCGCCAGAAGGAGGGGATGACCACCAGGTGGGCCGCGCCCGTGTCCCGGGCCAGCTCCGCGATCCGCGACACGTGCTCCCACGTCTGCTCCCAGACCGCGGGCCCGTGATGGAGTCCGGTGAACACGGTGCCGGCACTGACCCGCAGGCCCCGCTTCGCGGTCTCCTCGGCGAGCCGGGCGGGATCGGTGGGCAGGTAGCCGTACGGACCGAGCTCGATCCACTCGTACCCGCAGTCGGCGACCTCGTCGAGGAAACGCTCCCACGGGGTCTGCAGCGGATCGTCCGGGAACCAGACACCCCAGGAGTCCGGGGCCGAACCGATGCGGATACGGGTCAGCTCGGGCGGGGAGGACGTCATGACGGCCACCTTAGGGTGCGAAACGAGCGAGACGAGCGGGACGAGTGGGAGGACTTGCCTGTGTTCGACCTGATCACCATGGGACGCATCGGGGTGGATCTCTACCCGCTGAGAACCGGCGTACGGCTGGCCGAGGCGGACACCTTCGGGAAGTTCCTCGGCGGCTCGCCGGCGAACGTGGCCGTCGCGGCGGCCCGCCTCGGCCGCCGCACGGCCCTGATCAGCAAGACCGGCGCCGACCCCTTCGGCGCGTACCTGCGCGGGCAGCTGGGGGAGTTCGGGGTGGACACCCGCTGGCTGGGCGAGGCACCCGACCACCCCACCCCGATCACCTTCTGCGAGATCTTCCCCCCGGACGACTTCCCCCTGTACTTCTACCGCCTGCCGAAGGCGCCCGACCTGGAGATCCGCGCCGAGGAACTGGACCTGGACGCGCTCCGCCGGGCCCGCATCCTGTGGATGACGGGCACCGGCCTGAGCGAGGAGCCGAGCCGGACCGCGACCCTGGCCGCGCTGGAGGCCCGCGCGAAGGCCGGAACCACGGTCTTCGACCTGGACTGGCGCCCGATGCTGTGGCGTGACGACCCGGCGAAGCACTACACGAGAGCCCTGGCCCTGGCCACGGTGGCCGTCGGCAACGCGCAGGAGTGCGAGGTGGCAACGGGGGAGTCCGACCCCCGCGCGGCGGCCCGGGCCCTCCTCGCGGCCGGGGTCGAACTGGCCGTGGTCAAGCGGGGCCCGGACGGCGTCCTGGCCATGCGGCGCGACGGCACGCTGGCGGAGGCCGCCCCGGTCCCGGTGGAGGTCGTCAACGGCCTGGGCGCCGGCGACGCGTTCGGCGGCGCCCTGTGCCACGGGCTCCTGGCGGGCTGGGACCTCCCGCGGATCCTCCGCTACGCGAACGCCGCCGGCGCGATCGTCGCCTCCCGCCTGGCATGCAGCTCGGCGATGCCGTTCGCCGCGGAGATCGAGGAGGCCCTGACATGCCGCTGATGGCGTCCCACGTCCTCCCGCACGCCCGCCTGCACGTCCTGACCCTGGAGGCGGGGGAGTCGTACACCCACGAGGCGGGCGTCTGCGAGTGGATCGTCCTCCCGCTGCAGGGCCCGGCAGTGGTCGAATGCGACCCGGGTCCGGGCACGGGTGCTCCGCCCCCGAAACCCCGCGCCTCAAAGGCCGGTGACAGTCCAGCCCGTCCGGCGTTTGAGGACCGGGGGTCCGGGGGCGGGGCCCCCGAAGCGGGCGGGCGCGCAGCGCCCGACCACCAGCGGCGGCCGGGGCCGCAAACCCAGCCCGCGGCGAAGCCGCCATCGGACGCAGCGGGAAGGGGCGGGGTGGAGGAGAGCCCCGCAGGGCAGCAGACCACGGCCGGGCCGGTCACCTTCGAACTGCACGGCCGGCCCTCCGTCTTCACCGCGCTCAGCGACTTCGCCTACCTCCCCCGCGCCAGCCGAACCCGCATCACCGCCCCGCAGGGCGGCCGCTTCGCCCTGGCCGGCGCGCCCTGCGAGCACACCCTCCCGCCCCGCTACGGCTCGGCCGACGACATCCCGGTGGAACTCCGCGGCGCAGGCCCCTGCTCCCGCCAGGTCAACAACTTCGCCGCGGCGGACGCCTTCCCCTGCGACCGCCTCATCGCGGTGGAGGTGCTGACCCCCGGCGGCAACTGGTCCTCTTACCCGCCCCACAAGCACGACGAGCACCACCCGGGCCGGGAGTCCCGCCTGGAGGAGGTCTACTACTTCGAGATCGCCCCGCACGGGCAGACGCCCGGCCTCGGCTACCAGCGTGTCAGCCCGTCCCCGGCCGGGAAGACCGACATCCTCACCGAGGTGAGGACCGGGGACGCGGTGCTCATCCCGGACGGCTGGCACGGCCCGTCCATCGCCGCCCCGGGGCACGACATGTACTACCTGAACGTGATGGCCGGCCCCGACCCCGACCGCGAGTGGCTGATCCGCGACCACCCCGACCACCGCTGGATCCGTACCACCTGGCCCGGCCAGCAGGTGGACCCCAGACTCCCGTTCTACGACCAGGACCAGCACCAGCACCGGCACCACGACCCGGCCCACGACCCGAAGGACGGCCCCCGATGAGGCACACGACGCGGCTCACGGTCGCCCAGGCCCTCATCCGCTTCCTGTCCCGCCAGTACACCGAGCGCGACGGCCGCCGCCACCGCCTGATCGCCGCGACCTGGGGGATCTTCGGCCACGGCAACGTCGCCGGCATCGGCCAGGCCCTCCTGGAGACCGGCCGGGCCGACATGCCGTTCCTGCAGGGCCGCAACGAGCAGGCGATGGTGCACGCCGCCGTCGGCTTCGCCCGCCAGAGCGGCCGGCTCTCCGCGCACGCCGTCACCACCTCCATCGGCCCCGGCGCCACCAACCTGGTCACCGGCGCGGCCCTGGCCACCATCAACCGGATCCCCGTCCTCCTGCTGCCCGGCGACGCCTTCGCCACCCGGCCCGCCGACCCCGTCCTGCAGCAGCTGGAGGTGCCGTACGCGGGCGACGTCTCCGTCAACGACACGCTGCGGCCGGTCTCCCGCCACTTCGACCGGATCACCCGCCCCGAGGCCCTGATCCCGGCGGCGCTCCAGGCCATGCGGGTGCTCGCCGACCCGGTGCAGACGGGGGCGGTGACCCTGGCCCTGCCACAGGACGTGCAGGCGGAGGCGTACGACTGGCCGGAGGAGTTCTTCGCCGAGCGCGTCTGGGGCGTCCGCAGGCCCCGCCCGGACCGGGACGAGCTGGCGCACGCCGCCGAGGCGGTACGGGCGGCAGCCCGCCCCCTCGTCATCGCCGGCGGCGGCATCCGGCACAGCGGGGCCCAGACCGCCCTGGCGGCGTTCGCCGAGGCCACCGGCATCCCGGTCGCCTCCACCCAGGCGGGCAAGGGCGCCCTCCCGTACGACCACCCCGCCGACGTCGGCGGCGTCGGCCACACCGGCACCGCCACCGCCGACGCGCTGGCCCGCGGCGCCGACCTGGTGATCGCCGCGGGGACCCGGCTGACGGACTTCACCACCGCCTCCGCGACCCTGTTCCAGAACCCGGCCGTCCGGTTCATCGGCCTCAACCTCGACCCGTACGACGCCCACAAACTCGCCGCCCGCCCGCTGGTCGCCGATGCGCGCGAGGCGCTGGAGGAGCTCCGCACCGCCCTCGCCGGGCACCGCGTCGATCCCGCGTACGAGGCGGCCTACCGGCGGGCCAAGGCCGGCTGGGAGGAGCGCGTCGACCGCGCCTATGCCGTCCCCCGGGAGGACGAGGACGAGCCGCCCACCCAGGCGCAGCTGCTCGGCCTGCTCGACGGCCTGGTCGACGCCGGGGACATCCTGATCAACGCGGCCGGCTCGCTCCCCGGCGACCTGCACCAGCTGTGGCGCTCCCGCTCGGCCGACCAGTACCACGTGGAGTACGGGTACTCCTGCATGGGCTACGAGATCCCCGCCGCCCTCGGCACCGCCCTCGCCGCCCCGGACCGGCCCGTGTGGGCGCTGGTCGGCGACGGGACGTACCTGATGAACCCCACCGAGATCGTCACCGCCGTGCAGGAGGGCGTCCCGATCAAGGTGGTGATCGTGGACAACCACGGCTACGCCTCCATCGGCGGCCTGTCGGGGGCCGTGGGCGGGGAGGGCTTCGGGACCGCGTACCGCTTCCGGGCGGGCGACGGCTCGTACACCGGACCGCCCCTGCCCGTGGACCTGGCGGCCAACGCGGCCTCCCTCGGGATGGCCGTGATCCGTACCCGTACCGTCGGTGACCTGCGCAAAGCCCTGGCGGAGGCGCGGGAGGCGGACCGTCCCACATGTGTCTACGCGCGGACCCGAACACCCGACACTGTGTCGGGCCCACCCCCGGCACAGGCGTGGTGGGATGTTCCTGTGGCCGAGACCGCGACCCGTACGGCTGCGGTCGGGGCCCGCGAGGAGTACGACCGGCAAGCCGCTCAGCGACGTCGCCATCTGTGAAGGAGCAAAGGCAATGAAGACCGTCAACCACTGGATCGGTGGCAAGACCGTCGAGGGCGCGTCGGGCAACTACGGCCCGGTCACCGATCCGGCCACCGGTGAGGTCACCACGCAGGTCGCCCTCGCCTCCGCCGACGAGGTCGACGCGGCGGTGCAGGTCGCCAAGGAGGCGTACCTGACCTGGGGCCAGTCCTCGCTGGCCGCCCGCACCAAGGTGCTGTTCGCCTACCGCGCGCTGCTGGACGCGAACCGCGACGCGATCGCCGAGCTGATCACCGCCGAGCACGGCAAGGTCCACTCGGACGCGCTGGGCGAGGTCGCGCGCGGCCTGGAGATCGTCGAGCTGGCCTGCGGGATCACCACGCAGCTCAAGGGCGAGCTGTCGACGTCGGTGTCGAACCGCGTGGACGTGGCCGCCATCCGCCAGCCGCTGGGCGTGGTCGCGGGCATCACCCCGTTCAACTTCCCGGCGATGGTCCCGATGTGGATGTTCCCGCTGGCCATCGCCTGTGGCAACACCTTCGTCCTCAAGCCGAGCGAGAAGGACCCCTCCGCCGCCAACAAGCTGGCCGAGCTGGCCACCGAGGCCGGGCTGCCGGCCGGCGTGCTGAACGTGGTCCACGGCGACAAGGTCGCCGTCGACGCCCTGCTCGCCCACCCGGACGTCGCGGCCGTGTCCTTCGTCGGCTCCACCCCGATCGCCCGCCACATCCACACCACCGCCTCCGCGAACGGCAAGCGCGTCCAGGCGCTGGGCGGCGCCAAGAACCACATGCTGGTGCTGCCGGACGCCGACCTGGACGCCGCCGCCGACGCGGCCGTCTCGGCGGCCTACGGCTCGGCCGGCGAGCGCTGCATGGCGATCTCCGCCGTCGTCGCGGTCGGCGCGATCGGCGACGCCCTCGTCGAGAAGATCCGCGAGCGCGCCGAGAAGATCAAGATCGGCCCCGGCAACGACCCGACGTCCGAGATGGGCCCGCTGATCACCGCCGCCCACCGCGACAAGGTCGCGTCGTACGTCAAGGGCGCCGCCGACCAGGGCGCGGAGGTCGTCCTGGACGGCACCGGCTACACGGTCGACGGCCACGAGAACGGCCACTGGATCGGCCTGTCCCTGCTCGACCACGTCAAGACCGACTCCGACGCCTACCGCGACGAGATCTTCGGCCCGGTCCTGTGCGTGCTGCGCGCCGAGACCTACGAGGAGGGCGTCGCTCTGATCAACGCCTCGCCGTTCGGCAACGGCACCGCGATCTTCACCCGCGACGGGGGCGCCGCCCGCCGCTTCCAGCTGGAGATCGAGGCGGGCATGGTCGGCGTCAACGTGCCGATCCCGGTGCCGGTGGGCTACCACTCCTTCGGCGGCTGGAAGGACTCGCTCTTCGGCGACCACCACATCTACGGAAACGACGGCATCCACTTCTACACCCGCGGCAAGGTCGTCACGACCCGCTGGCCGGACCCGTCGGAGGACCACGCGGGCGTGGACCTGGGCTTCCCCCGCAACCACTGAACCCCGCTCCCCTGGCGCAGCCCGCGCCCACCCTCGGAAGATGCCCCCGCCCCGGCGGGGGCATATTCGTGTCCGGAGCTCTGTGGCCCTGCTGACGTGGCCATTTGTGACGGCCCGGTTACAGCGGGTATGGTTTTTCGCATGCCGGGCGCCAACCCGGAGCGGGGAGAGCCACCCCGCAACCCGAACCGAAGGAGGAGGCGCTGTCAAGCGTCTCCCAGGGGCTTCTGAACGCCTCTGAGTGCTCTGGTCTGCCGCCACTTTGAGGCCAGGGGTCCGCGAGTAGTAGCAGTAACGTGCAGTACGGAGAGTCGGGGCCCACGTCGTCCACCGATCTCAACGAAATCGCCCTCCCCAGGGGGCGGGCACAGCCACGCGGACGCTGTGTTCGACAGTCAACCTGTCTTCGTTGAGGTCGCATGTGCTCCGTGCCCCCTGCGCACGGCGTGCAGTACTTCCTCGAAGACGACCCTTCAGCGTCCGAGGAGGACTCGATGCGTGGATTCGCCGACGATCTCGTCGTCAACGCCCCCTACGGGGTCGTCGCCATCAGCCTGGCGTTCATCGCATGGATGATCTACAGCGCCTACACGCTGAAGATCGCCCTGTGTGGCTCCCAGCCGCCCGAGCGTCCGGCCATCATCCGCGAGCACGCGAAGATGATCCGTTTCTGGCGGCGTCGGTCGTAGCCGTCGGCCTGAGCAGAGGCGAGCGGGGTGCCTTGCCGTCCAGGTCGGTGTTCCGCCACGGCCTGCATGACTCGTACCCCGGCCCGCGGTCAGCGGGTCGGGGTCAGGTCCGCGGTGGCGTCGTCGTGGTCGGAGCCGGAGGCGGAAGGGTCGGTTGTGCGGCGGCGGTGCAGGGCCAGGGTGGTGAGGGCGGCGGCCGTGAGGAGCAGGAAGGTGCCGAGGGCCGGCCAGGGGACGGCGAGGAAGGTCGTCTCGGACTGCGTCGCCAGGTCGGGGTAGGCCGTTGCGGTCGCCGAGACCCGTACGGTGACGCGGTCCAGCTGCGGGCCGTCCGGCCACGGCTCGGTCAGCTCGATCCGCTGGCCCGGCAGCAGCACCACCTTCTGCTCGCGGGCCGGCCGGTCCAGCACCGTACGGCCGAACAGCCCCTCGGCCCGCACCGCGACCTTCGGCTCCAGCACCACGTTGCCCCGGTTGACCAGGGCGTACGACACCGTGGCCCGGGCCGTACCGATCCACGGCAGCAGCGGCGCCGACCGGCTGACCTTCACGTCCTCCACGCTCAGCCCCGGCGCGAGTGGCCCCGGCACCCGCACGTACAGCCGGGCGCCCACCTGCCGCTTCACCCCGACCTGGACCTTGCCCTCCTGCCGGCTGCCCTCCACCGCGGTGTTGAGGGCGACGATCCCGCCGACGTGGTCGCCGGGGGTGGCGTCCGCGGGCACCTTCACCGTGAAGGGGATGTCCGTACGGCCCTTGGGCGGCACCGTCACCGTCGACGCGGCCTGCGGCCCCAGCGCGGTCCACGCCCCCACGCCGACGGGCTTGCGCTCCACCGGGAGCAGGGCGAACGCGCCGCCGGCCGGGGTGTTCACGGCGTCGGTGGCGAAGACCTGGAAGGTCAGCTCCCGGTCCGAGGAGTTCAGGATGGTCACGCTGTCGGTGACGGTGGTGCCGGCCGCGTCCTGGTGGAAGAAGTACGCCCGGTCCGTCATCGCGGCGCCCGCCGCGGGCGTGGGGAACACCGCCCAGGTGCCGTTGTCCGCGGCCGCGGCCGGGGCGGCCGGCGCGAGCAGCGCCGCCACCAGGAGGAGCAGGGCCAGGAGCGGGCCGTACGCAGGCGTGCGGGTGCGGAGGCGGGAGCGCATGGGCGGTTCTCCAGTCGGCGCGGGTGAAGGGCAGGGGAGGGGGCAGCGGGAGCACGCGCGGGCGGGCGGCGGGGGAACGGCGAGGGGTGGTGCGGCGCCGGAGCGCCGCACCACCCCGGGTGGGCCGGTTCCCGCCGGTCGGGCGACCTGTCAGGCGACCTGTCAGGCGACCTTTCAGGCAACCGGTCAGGCGACCTGTCAGGCGATCGAGAAGGTGACGACCGTCCGGTAGGTGTCGGCGAACATGAACGCCGGGAGCTGGATCATCCCGGCGCCGCCGACCGCGAACTCACCGCCGGTCAGCTCCTCCCCGCCGGCCGCCTGCGAGGCCACCTTCATCGGGGTGTCGGTGATCGCCCCGGGCGCCCCCGCGGTGCAGGTGCTCGGGCTGTCCGGGTTGGTCACGGTGCAGGACGGCTGGATGCCGAGCTGCGCCTTCGCCATCGAGTGGCCGGTCGTCTCGTTCAGGAACGGCGTACGGGTCGCCGTCACGTCCCAGCCGAGCGTGCCGCCGCGGAAGTCCTGGACGGTCGCCGCGTTGAACACGCCGACCACCGACTGGGCCTTGCCGTTGATGGTGACCGAGGGGAAGGCGACGGCCGGCTGGCCGTCCTTCGGGCCGAGCGCCAGCGGGCCGGGCAGGACCTCGATGTCGACCGGGTTCTTCACGCCCGCCTGGTCCTCCAGGAACACGAAGGACTTGTACGGGGCGACCGATCCGTCGATCCTGATGGCGTCGGCCTTCTTGGTGACGGTCAGGTTGCAGGTGGCGGCGCCGGAGGCGTCGGCGGTGCCCGCGCCGGTGTCACCGGTCGCCGCGCCCGCGAGCAGCGCCGAGCAGGTGACCGCGCCCGCCGGGAAGTTGGCGCCGGTCACGGTGACGGCAGTGCCGGCCTTGCCGCTGTTCGGCGTCAGCTTGGTGGTGACCGGGTCCTTCGGCAGGGCCTCGACCGCGACCGAGCCGAGGGTGGCGCTCGGCCTGGGCGCGGGGGTGCAGGTGGTCGTGAAGACCGATCCGCTGAGGTCGGCGTCGGTGACGGCGAGGTCGAGCTTGACGTCGACCGTGGTGCCCTCGGTGCCGTCGGGGATCTTGACGGTGCCGGAGAACGCCTTCGGGTCGAGCGGCGTGCCGGCCACCACGCTGACGCTCTCCGGCGGGCTGGTCACCACCTGCGTGGTCGCGCCGACCTTCAGCGTGATCTTGGTGGTGTTCACCGTCGTGACGGAGAAGCCGGGGACCAGCGGGCTCGCACCCGGGTCGATCGTGATGGGGACGACGTCACCGGCCTTGGCCGTGTCGGGCAGGGTGATCGTGTAGTTCTGGTTGCCCGAGCCGTCCGGCTGCGGCGCCGGGGCGTCGCAGTTCTCGAAGACGGGCGTGGTCTTGGTCGCCGCCTGCGCGGTGCCGGCCAGGCCCACCACGCCGCCCGTCAGCGCCAGGGACAGCGCGCCCACCCCGGCCAGGACTCTTCGTCGGAACGTTGTACTCACTGGGTCGCGACTCCTTCGTCGGACGAACCCCTCCCCCCACCCGCTGTGTGGAGGAGGACGAGCCGGTGCGGTGGCCGACATTGACGCGTCGCGGTCATGAGAAGTCAATGACTTCCCTTTGCCCGAAGCACACAGAAATTGATGTCCCATCAGGTCGGGTTTGTGCGCCCTGCGGTGTTATCCGGCCGCGGGGGCGGGCGCGGGGGCAGCCGCAGGGGTGGGCGCGGGGGCGACCGCGGGGGCGACCGCGGGGAGGTGGAGGAGCCGGTTCGCGGTGCCGGCCGGCAGCCCGGTGATGAGGTCCGCCAGCGCGCCGCGCACCAGTGCGTCGGAGACCTGGGCGGGTGTGGCGGCCGTCTTCGCCGGGGCGCCGCCCGCCACGCCCTGCGCGAGGACCAGCGCGGCGACGCCCGCCACGTGCGGGGCGGCCATCGAGGTGCCGGAGGCGCGGGCGAGCGCGGTCGTCGAGCCCTTCCACGCCGAGGTGACGGACACGCCCGGCGCGAAGAGGTCCACGCAGCGGCCGTACGAGGAGAACGGGGCCCGCCGGTCCAGGGAGTCGGTCGCGCCGACGGTCAGGGCCGCGGGGACGGCGGCGGGCGAGCCCTTGCAGGCGTCGGTGTTCCCGTTGCCGGCGGCGACGGTGAAGGTGATCCCGGCGGCGACGGCCTTGGTGACCGCCCTGTCCAGGGAGTAGCTGCGGCTGCCGCCGATGCTCATGTTGGCGACGGCCGGGGTGCCCGGGTGCTTCGCGGCGTCCTTCACCAGCCAGTTGAGGCCGCCCAGGATCGCCGACAGGGAGGAGGAGCCGCGGCAGTCGGCCACCTTCACCGAGACGAGGGAGACCTCCTTCGCGACCCCGTACACCGATCCGCCGAGGGTCCCCGCGACGTGCGTGCCGTGGCCGTTGCAGTCGGTGCTGCCCCGCTCCAGGAACACCCCGTTGTAGCCGGCCCGGGCCCGCCCTCCGAACTCCTGGTGGAGGGTGTTGATCCCGGTGTCCACGACGTACGCGGTGACGCCCCGTCCGGTGGCCGGGTACGTGTACGAGCCGTCCAGCGGCAGCGCGCTCTGGTCGATCCGGTCCAGCCCCCACGGTGCGGGGACCTGGGTGTCGCTGATCCGGAACTCGGCGTCCGGTTCCACCGAGGCCACCCGCGGGTCGGCGGCCAGGGCCGCCGCGCGGGCGGCGGTGGTGCGGACGGCGAACCCGTTCAGGACGGTGTCGTAGACGGCCCCGACCTCGTCGCCCGCCTCAGCGGCCTCGACGGCCAGGGCGCGGGCGGAGGCGGCGGCGCGGGAGGTGCCGTCCTTGAGGGCGACGACGTACGCGGCGGTGGCGGTCGCGGGCGGCGGGGTGGGGTGCAGGGGCAGTGCGGTGGCCGCCGTCGCCAGCAGGGCGGCGGCCGGGAGCAGCGCGGTGAGTGCGGTCATGCGGCGATGCTCGCCGGGGTACGGCGCGGGCGCGCGGAGGGTGCGCCGAGTGGCGGCACGACACGCCGCCGCAGGGCGTCAGCCGCTCAGGGGCCAGCCGCGCATGGCGAAGGCGCCCTCGTCGCGGGCGCCGGCGGCGTCGTAGGTGGCCAGGGCGGCCTCGTTGTCGGTGTCGACGCCCACCCACATGCCGTAGCAGCCGCGCGCCTTGGCCTCGCCGGCGAGGGCCTCGGTCAGCGCCCGGCCGATGCCGCGGCGGCGGTAGCCCTCGTCCACGGACAGCTCGTACAGGCACATCTCGGTGCCCTTGTCGGGGTGCGTCATCTCGACCCCGGAGACCATGCCGGCCGGCACCCCGTCGACGTAGGCGATGAGCATCAGGTGCCCCGGCGCCGACAGGAAGCGCTCGGACCAGTCCAGCCGGGCCGGTCCGTCGAAGAGCCCTTCTGCGGCCTGGAGTTCGGCGACGGTGCTCGCCACGCGGATGTCCATGGCCGTCACGATAATGGTCGCCATGGTGCAGGGGCCTTCTGATTTCGACACGGCGTGGCGAGCCGCCCCGCAGGCGGTACGGCGCTCCCCTCGGCCTGGCGCAGCGCCGCCCCAGGCAACCCGGCTCCGCCGTCCTTTTGAAGCCGGGGTCCGGCAATCTCAGCCTCGCCGGCGTTTGAGGCGCGGGGTGTGGGGCGGAGCCCCAAGGATCCCGGCTCCGCCGGGCACCGTGCTCTGCCCGGACCCGCGCCTCAATCGCCGGCGGGGCTGGATGTGCCGGGCCCCGGCTTCGAAGGCCGGCGGGAGTGGATGTGCCGGGCCCCGGTAGGCCCCGGCGGGGCTGGATGTGCCGGGGTCCGGCTTCGAAGGCCGGCGGGGCTGGATGTGCCGGGCTCCGGCTTTGGACGTCGCCCGCTGTCGTGGGGGGCAGGGCCAGCCGGGCCTGGGTGGGCCCGGGGGTCGGTTCAGGGGGTGCGGAGGGCCAGGGCGGCTGCGTAGGTCGGGGGGGACGGGAGGTCCCGCAGGTGCCAGCCCGGGACCTGGGCGGGGGTCGGGCCGGTGCCCACGTAGGGGTCGGCCAGGCCCTGGGCCAGACCGGTGCCGGTGCCCTTGAGGTAGGCCTCCTTGCGGGCCCACAGCCGGGCCAGCGCCGGGCGCCGGTCCGCCTCCACGAGCGCGGTCAGCTCCCGCGTCTCCGCCGGGTGCAGGGTGCCCAGCACGTCTTCCACCGCCTCCGCGGGCGGGAGCCCCTCCACGTCGATGCCGACCGGCACCGCCGCGAACGCCAGGTACGCCATGTCCTCGCTGTGCGAGAGCGAGAACTGCACGCCGCCTCCGGCCACCGCCGGCCGCCCGTGCGGCTCGGCGCAGCACGGGCACTCCTCGCGGACCAGGGCGACCTTCTCCGCGGACAGCCCCAGGTAGCCGCCGAGCAGTACCCGCAGCCCCACGTGGGAGGCGAGGTAGCGGTGCCGGTCGGCCGGCCGGACGAACCGGTCGGCCCGGCCGCGCTCCTCCGCGTCCAGCAGCCACAGCGCCTCCTCGACGCGGTGGCCGCCGACCACACCGAGCGTGGTGTCGAGGGACCACACCGCCACCGCCGCCCCCGCGGGCGGCCGACCGGTGTGCGGCACGTCCCCGCCGAGCTGGTTCACGTACGTCGTTGTCACCCGACGAGGTTAGACGCCCGTGCGCGGGCGCGCCCGACACAAAGATCGGCAAGGGCCCGCGCCCCTGGCTAGGCTCGGCACTTTCCGTCGACGATCAAGGAGTTCAGGTGCGAAGTGCCATAGTCACGCCGGAAGAAGACCGGATCCGCTGGGTCGAGCTGCCCGGCGCCGAACCCGCCCGGGTGTACGTGCACGGGCTGGGCTCGACCTCCCCCGCCTACTTCGCGGCGAGCGCCGTCCACCCCCTGCTGGCAGGGCACCGCTCCCTCCTCGTCGACCTCCTCGGACACGGGCACAGCGACCGCCCCGAGCAGTTCTCCTACACCCTCGAAGCGCACGCCGACGCCCTCGCCGCGGCACTCGACTCCGCGGCCGTCGCCGGCGCCGAGCTGATCGCCCACAGCATGGGCGGCGCCGTCGCCATCGTGCTGGCCCACCGCCACCCCCGCCTGGTGTCCCGGCTGGTGCTCGTCGACGCCAACCTGGACCCGGTCCCGGTCGTCCCGCGGACCCCCGGCAGCAGCGGGATCGCCTCCTACACCGAGGAGGAGTTCCTGGCCGGCGGCTGGGCCGAGGTGCGCGACCGGGTGGGCGCCCACTGGTGGTCCACGATGCGGCTGGCCGACCGCACCGCCCTGCACCGCTCCGCCGTGCACCTTGCGGCGGGCACGACGCCGACGATGCGGGAACTGCTGCTGGAGCTGAAGATCCCGCGCAGCTACCTGCTGCCCGAGGCCGACGGCCCGCTCGCCGGAGCGGAGGCCCTCCGGGCGGCCGGCGTCGAGGTCGTCCCCGTACCGGACTGCGGGCACAACATCATGCTCGACAACCCCGAGGCCTTCGCCCGGGCCACCGCCGACGCCCTCGCCGGCGACAGGTCCTAGCGGCCCTGCCCCTGCCGAGCCCCGGGGGAGAGGGTCCCGTCGGTCCAGGCGTAGACGCGCTTGCCGCGCACGGCCACCTGGTACTGGCGGGCGTCGCGGCACTCGGGCCGCTCCTCCGATCGGGTGCCCCGCGGCCACCACGTCGCGTTCAGCTCCCGCCCCCGCGGCCGGTTCGGCGTGCCGGCGGTGCACTGCGGGCCGTCCAGCGGGGTCGAGCCGAGCGTGAAGCGGATCAGCCGGGCCTCGCCGGTGCTGCGCGCCCGTATGCGTATGTCCGTGGCGTCCTTGGGCACCCAGGACGGCAGCCTGAACGCCGGCGCGCCGCGCGTGGGCGCGTCCGCAGCGGTCGCGTACCGCCTGCTCTTCTCCTGGAACACCTGGTCGTTGATCGAGTCGGTCACGGGGTTGGGCGGGAGGTTGGGGAGGGCGAAGGCGGCGGTGGCGAGGACGCCCACGCCGGCGGCGGCGATGACGAGGGGACGGCGCTTCATGTGATCAGTGTCGGGGCGCGGGCACTGATCGTGCGTCCCTCCGCAGGACGAACCTGAAGTCTGTCTGAAGTCTGACGGCGGGTCGTACCAGAGGACTGCCCCGTCTACGGCCGCGCCGCCCGGGCCGCGCCGCCGGGCCGTGGCGGTTCCCGTCCGCGGCACCCGTGGCACCCCCGGCACCCGCGGCACCCGTGGCACCCGCGGCACCCGTGGCACCCCCGGCACCCGCGGCACCTGTGCCCCAAGGCCCCCGACACCGCCGCCCGCGCGCCCCGTTATAGGCGTCGTGGGGATCGGCGATATGTGCTCCTCCGAGTCCGGAACCCGTCGCCGCCCGGGCATTGACCGGGGCGGCCGGTCCCCACGGTTCCCTGCGGGCTCCGCACCCGCCCGCCCCGTCCTGGAGGAATGCCATGCGCCGTCGTCTCGCTCCCGTCATCGCGTCCGCGGCCGGCGTGCTCGTCTTCGCGGCGCCCGCATCCGCCGCCCCGGCCGACAAGCCGCTGGTGCTCAGCACCTGGACGCAGACCAGCGCCTCCAGCTACAGCGCCTGGGTCGCCGCCCGCGGCAACCGGGTCAAGTGGGCGGCGTACGGGTTCGACTGGTCGACGGACTACTGCTCCTCCTCGCCCGACAACCCCTTCGGGTTCGCGTTCCGGACGTCCTGCGCCCGCCACGACTTCGGCTACCGCAACTACAAGGCCGCCGGAACCTTCCCGGCCAACAAGGACCGCCTGGACAACGCCCTCCACGCGGACCTGAAGCGGGTGTGCTCGGCGTACTCCGGCGCGAAGAAGACCTCCTGCGACAGCACCGCCTGGACCTACTACCAGGCGGTCAAGGCCTTCGGCCTCTCCCCGCAGGCCGCCCCGGCCGCCGAGCCGGCCGCGCAGTAACCGCCGGCTTCCTACTTGCCGGCCGCGGCGAGCCGCTGGTACAGCGAGCCGATCGTGTTGTTGTCGGCGATCAGGGGCAGCGTGTCGAAGGAGAGCTCCCACTCGCCGCCGGGGCCGAAGCGCTCGACGATCCCGAACGGGACGTCCTTGCGCTGCCCGCCGTTCGCGTCGGTCACCGTCACCGTCACCGTGCCGTGCCACTCCACGTAGGTCGTGGTCGCGCCGAACGCGATCTGGCCCGCCTGCAGTTCGACGTCGGCCTTCTCGAAGAACCGCTTCAGGTACGCCGTCTTCGCCGCCTCCGTGGCCAGCGGCCGCTCCAGACCCGGGCCGGTCAGCCCGGCCCCCGCCATCCGGCCGGTGAGCGCGGAGACGTCACCGCTGTTCCAGGCGGCCAGCCGGGCGGTGACTTCCTCGGCGCGGAAACGTTCCGGCGCACGCCCGCCCCGGTTGCCCTGTCCGCCCTGGCCCCCGCCGGGCGCGTCGGCGATCCCGTCGAAGAGGGGCCGCAGCTCGGGGGCGATCGGCTTGAACAGCTCGTGGCGGTCGTAGTAGCGGCGGGCCTGCATCGTCTTGCCGTCGTCCGAGAGCACGTTCCGGGCAATCTGCGGGTACGACACCGTGCGGCCCGCCACCGTGATCTCGTTGCGCTGCCCGAACATCACCACGGCCCCGTCCGCGACCACGTCGGTCCCGCGGTAGCGCAGCTCCGGCGCCAGGCGCAGCGAGTTGGTGATCGAGTTGCCGATCACGGTGCGGCCGCGCTGCGGGGGGCCGCCCGCCTCCCACAGGGTGGCGTCGTCCGCGAAGATGTCCAGGTACGCCTGCACGCGCGGGTGGGTGAGGTCGCCCGGCGCGGGAGGGGTGCCGGTGGGGGCCTCGCCGAAGGCGATCTGCCGCTTGAGGAACGCGCAGTCGTTCGGGGTGATCCGGCCCTCCAGCCGGTCGATCTTGCCGCGGACCTCGGCGCAGGTGCCGCCGGTGCCCGGGTTCACGGCCTGGCCGGCCGCCGAGGCCGCCGTGGCGGAGCCGGCCGGAGCGGTGGCGGTCACGGTGAACGACAGCCCGGCAGCCAGGGCGGCCGCCGCGGCCAGCCCGGCCCGCCGACCCCGTGCGCCCGCCTGCGGTCCCTGCCCTGCCTGTGGCGCCCGCTGCTGTGCTGCCTTCATGGCCGACTCCCCGATCGTGGTCCTGACGTGCTGATTGACGTCCCGTCGGGGGGCGAGTGCGCGCCCCCCGGCGGTGAGATCACGATGTCAGCGGGAGCTTCGGAGATCGATTACCAGGCAGGTAATGCGGCGGCCGGCCCCTTGGGGGAGTGGTGTAGCGGCGGACGTACGGCCACGCTCAGATCCACCACGTAGTGCTCCACGAGCAGGCCGTCCGGGAACAGGGCCAGGAGCCGTTCGCGCTCCTCGGCGAGGAAGCCGTCCGTGCCGGGCTCGCCGACCAGGAAGAGCGAATGGGTGGACAGCTTGGCCAGGTGGAAGTCCACCGGCACCCGCCGCGACCACCGCAGCAGGCGCGTGGTGAACTCCAGACCGCCCTCCGAGCGGGCGCGTTCGTTGATGTAGAAGCCGGGGCCGAAACGTTCCTCGATCCGCGCTTCCTGCGCGGCGATCCACTCCACGCCGAGGTCGGGGTCGTTCGAGAAGACGGCCAGTGCCCCGCCCGGGCGCAGGACGCGCAGGGCCTCGGGCACGGAACGGGACGGGTCGGTCCAGTGCCAGGACTGCGCGTACGTCAGCAGATCGAGGGACCCCGCTGCGAACGGCAGCCGGTTCCCGTCCCCCCGTACGAGCGGAATCCGCGGGTGGCGGCGCCGCAGCTCCGCGGCCATGCCCGCCCCCGGTTCCACCGCCACCACCCGGGCCCCCCGGGCGTGCAGCAGGGCGGTCGCGATACCGGTACCGGCGCCCACGTCGGCGACGCGCGCCCCGGCCGGCGGGATCCCGGTGAGCTCCTGCAGTGCGTCGAGGAGCTCGGGCGGGTAGGAGGGACGGTGGTCGGCGTAGCGCGCGGCGGCCGCACTGAACGAGCGGGCACGGGAGGCATCCGTCATACCGCCCATGCTGGGCCCCCGGATCCCCCGGGCGTCAACAGCGCAGGGCGGAAACGGCCGGCCGGTGCGGGGGAGCCGTACGGTCGGCGGCCGACGGTCGCCCCGGCTGTCGACGGACGCCCTCCCCGCGAAGGAGAGGGCAAGGAGGGCGGGGCATGGCTGCTGCGGCTGCACGGTACGTCGCGGACCTGGTGGGTGCGTTGGAGCGGTACGGGAGCCGGCCCGCGCTCGGGGGCGAGGGCCGCCTGCTGGACCACTCCGGGCTGCTGGAGCTGGTGTACCGGCTGGCCGGCGAGCTGGCCGACCGCGGCGTCGGCCGGGGCACCGGGCTGGCCTGCGTCTTCGGCGGCAACCGGCCGGAGGTGGTCCAGGTGCGGCTGGCGGCCCACCTGCTGGGCGCGCGGCTGACCCAGGTCGTCACCGACCACGCCACGTACGGGCTGGACTTCGTCCTGCGCGACTGCCGGCCCCACCTGGTGGTGCACGACGTCCCGCTGCCGGACACGGCGACCGCGGCCCGGCTGGGCCTGGAGGAGCTGCTGGCGGCGGCCGCCCGCCGGCCGGCGGCGCCCCTGCCCGTGGCGGCGCGGGAGGACGACATCGCCCGGGTCACGTACACCAGCGGCACGACCGGCGTGCCGAAGGGCGTGGCCTCCACGTTCGGCGCCCTCGCGTCCCGGACGGACGGCCGCGCGGGCCGGGAGGCGCCGGGGCTGCGCCGAAGCGGCGACATTCCCCCGCCCCCGACGTACGTATCCGTCACCTCGCTGGCCCAGCGCGCCGGCGGACGCTGCCTGGAGCAGCTGCGCTCCGGAGGCCGTACGGAGGTCCTGGCCGCCTTCGAGTCGCGGGAGTTCGCGGCCGCCTGCCGGCGGCTCGGGCCCGTGGCGACGTACCTGATGCCCGGCATGGTCTACCGCCTGCTCGACGACCCCGCCACGGCCGCCGGGATCCCCGGCCTGAGCGTGATCTCGTACGGGGCCGCCCCGATCCTGCCCGAGCGGCTGCGTGAGGCCGTGACCCGGTGGGGCGGCCGCTGGCAGCAGGGCTACGGCATGAACGAGTCCGCGGTGATCTGCCGCCTCACCGCCGCCGACCACGAGGCCGCCCTCGCCGGCCGGCCGGGCCTGCTCGCCTCGGTCGGGCGGCCGGCGCCCGGGGTGGAGGTCGAGGTGCGCGACGCGGCGGGCCGGCCGCTGCCGACCGGGAGCACGGGCGAGGTGTGGACCCGGTCGGCGGCCATGATGACCGGCTACTGGGGCCGCCCCGACCTGACCGCGTCGGCGATCCGGGACGGTTGGCTGCGCACCGGAGACCTGGGCCACGTGGACCCGGACGGCTACCTCCACCTCGACGACCGCCTGGCCGACGCGGTGATGGTCGACGGGGACAACGTCTACTGCCTGCCGGTGGAAGCGGCCCTGACCCGCCACCCCGCGATCGCCCAGGCAGCCGTGGTGGGCCGCCCGAGCCCGACCATGGGCGAGGAGGTCTGCGCCTTCCTGGTCCCGGCTCCCGGCCACACCCCCGATCCGGCCACGGCGGCCGAGGCCTGCGCCCTGGTGGAGAAATCCTTCTCGCCGGCCCACCGCCCGACGGCGGTGTTCTGGCGCACGGAACTCCCCCTGACCACCCGGGGCAAAACCGATAAGCCCCGCCTCCGCGCCGAGGCGGCCTCCACCGGCTGAATTCCATATTCCGGGCGAGGGGAAGGCAGGGGCAGAGGCCCGGACGCACGGAAGCCCTCCCCGGGGGGAGGGCTTCGGCTGGGGTGGTGCGAGTGCCCCCGGCAGGACTCGAACCTGCGGCCAAGTGCTTAGAAGGCACCTGCTCTATCCACTGAGCTACGGGGGCCGGAAGGTGGCCGTGGTGGCCTGGAGCCCCGGGGTGGGGGTGGGACCGTCGTCCGTGCCGGGTCAAGGATAGGGCTCCGGTTGCCTTGTCCCGGTTGCTTCACCCGCGTGCCACGATGTGGAGGTTCGGTGAAGCGGTCCCGATAATCGCAGGCAGGTGCGATTCTCGCACCGCTTTTGCGCCGCGGCGCCCTGGGTGTTGTGCACTCGTTATGCCTGCGTCCCACTCGTCTGCTCTGACCGGAAGGTCCCTCCGAGTCGCGGTCGGCGCGCAGAGGGCGTATAAGCTTCAAAAATGGTCCCAAATTGGGCATTCTTCGCATGTGGTGACCTTGGATGTTCGGCCTCAGCTGCTCGATGCCCTGTCCGCCCTGCGCGACCGGGTCGCGTCCGTGCGTCTGCCGCTGCCCCTGCCCGGCGCCCCGCGCGCCCGCCAGACCAGAGCCGAGCTGCTCGCGCAGCTCGACGACTACCTCGTACCGCGGCTGAAGGCGCCCGAGGCCCCGATGCTCGCCGTCGTCGGCGGCTCCACCGGGGCCGGTAAGTCCACCCTCGTCAACTCCCTGGTGGGCCGCCAGGTGAGTGAAGCGGGAGTCCTGCGGCCCACCACCCGCATCCCCGTGCTCGTCTGCCACCCCGACGACCACCACTGGTTCGCCGGGATGCGGGTCCTGCCCGACCTGCTGCGCGTATGGGCGCCGCCCGGCGAGGACGAGCCGTTTGCGGCCGGCGGCCGGGCGGGCGGCCCGGGGCCGGAGCCCCACGACGAGCCCACCCGTGAGCTGCGGATCGAGACCGTCACCGGCCTGCCCCGCGGACTGGCCCTCCTCGACGCCCCCGACGTCGACTCCCTCGTCGTCGAGAACCGAACCCTCGCCGCCGAGCTCATCTGCGCAGCCGACGTCTGGGTCATGGTCACCACCGCCTCCCGCTACGCCGACGCCATCCCCTGGCACCTGCTGCGCACCGCCAAGCAGTACAAGGCCACCCTCGTCATCGTCCTGGACCGCGTGCCGCACCAGGTGCTCGCCGAGGTCTCCCGGCAGTACGGGGCCCTCCTGACCCGCGCCGGGCTCGGCGACGTCCCCCGCTTCACGGTGCCCGAGCTGCCCGAATCGGCCGGCGGGGGCGGGCTGCTGCCGGCCAGCGCCGTCGCCCCGCTCGGCGCCTGGCTCGCCCACCACGCCCAGGACCCCGCCGCCCGGCAGTACGCCGTCGGACGCACCGCGCTCGGCGCGCTGGACTCCCTCCGGCGCCGGATGCCGGAGCTGGCCTCGGCCGTCGCCGCCCAGCACGCCGCCGCCGTACGGCTGACCACGGCCGTGGAGGACGCGTACAAGCAGGAGGGCAAGCGGGTGCGGGCCCGGCTCGACCAGGGCGCCGTACTCGCCGGGGACGCGCTGACCCGGTGGCGCGGCTACCCCCTCGACACCACCGCCGACGAACTGCTCGACTCGCTCGCCGAATCCCTCGCTGCCCTCCTGCAGTGCGCCGTCGCCGCCGCCGACGAGCGGATCGCCGAGGCCTGGCGGCGTGAGCCGGCCGCCGGGGCGGTGCCCGTGCCCACCCCGGACCGGGAGGCGGCGGAACGCATCAGCGTGGCCGTACGCCGCTGGCGGCGCGTCCTGGAGGAACTCGCCGAGCAGGAGGTCGCCTGGTACGAACGGCAGCCCGCCCCCGACGCCGACGGCATCGCCGCCCTGCTCGTCGCGGCCCTCCTCGGCGGCAGGCGGGCCCGCCCCGCAGGGGAGAAGCTCGCCGAGCGGATCGGCGTACAGGCCGCCGTACGGCTGCGCGACCGCGGCGGCGAGCTCGTCGCCGACCACCTCGAACAGGTGCTGCGCGCCGAACGGGACCGGCGCCTGGCACCGCTGGAAGCCCTTGAGGTGACCCCCGAGCCGCAGGCCGAGCTGATCGCCGCGCTGTCCGTACTGCAGAAGGAGAGGTGACGCGGTGAACACCCTGACCGACCGCACCGACGACCGCTGGGACGACGGACTGATCGCACGCTCGCGCCCCGTGCGCGAGGCGGCTGAGGACGACGGGGGCGACGGCGACGACGCGCTCATGCGGGCCCTGTCCGGCGCGGGCAGCGACGGCGGCAGGACGCCCGCGCCCCCCGTCAGCCCCGAGGCCAGGGCCCTGCGCAGCCGGCTGGAGGCGCTGGGCCGCCTCGTCGCGCTCTCCCGGACCCGGCTCGACGGCAAGACCCTCGCCGAGGCCGGCCGGGTCCTCGACGAGGCGGCGGCGCGGCGCGGGCTGTCGGCGCAGCACACGGTCGTCGCGATCGCCGGAGCGACCGGAAGCGGCAAGTCCACCCTGTTCAACGCACTCGCCGGAGTGCAGATCTCCGAGACCGGGCTGCGCCGGCCGACGACCGCCGCGCCCATCGCGTGCAGCTGGTCCGACGGCGCGGCCGGACTGCTGGACCGGCTCGAGATCCCCGGCCGGCTGCGCCGCCGCCCGCGCGAGACCACCGAGGCGGGCGCGCTGCGCGGGCTGGTCCTGGTGGACCTGCCCGACCTGGACTCCGCGGTGGGCGCCCACCGCGAACACGTGGACCGGGTGCTGGCGCTGGTCGACGCGGTGGTGTGGGTGGTGGACCCCGAGAAGTACGCCGACGCGGTGCTGCACGAGCGGTACCTGCGTCCGCTCGCCGGACACGCCGAGGTGACGTTCGTCGTGCTGAACCAGGTGGACCGGCTGCCCGGCGAGGCCGCCGACCTCGTCCTGGACGACCTGCGGCGGCTGCTGGACGAGGACGGCATCGCGCTCGGCGAGCACGAGGAGCCGGGTGCGACCGTCCTCGGGCTGTCCGCGCTCACCGGCGAGGGCGTCGGGGAACTGCGCGAACTGCTCGGACAGTTCGCCCAGGAGCACGACGCCGCCACCCGGCGCATCGCCGCCGACGTCGACCGGGCCGCCGACCGCATGCGCCCGTTGTACGTGGCAGACGGCCACCCGGGGCCCGAGATCGGGGAGGAGGCCCGCGCCGAGTTCGAGGACCGGCTCGCGGAGGCGGTCGGGGCGCATGCGGCCGGGCTCGCCGCCGAGCGGGCCTGGCGGCGCAACGCCGGCAGGGCGTGCGGCACCCCGTGGCTGCGGCTGTGGCGGTGGTACGAGAGCCGGCGCGCCCCGCGGACGCTGGCCGGGCTGGCCGCCGGGACGATCGGCGGCCGCGGGTCCGGCTTCGGCGCGGGGCCGGCGGAGGAGGAGGTGACGGCGCGGCAGCGGGTGGAGCAGGCGGTACGGGCCGTCGCCGACGCGTCGGTGGCCGGGCTGCCCGACCCCTGGGCCCAGGCGGTACGGGAGACCGCGGTGCGCGGCGGCGAGCAGCTGCCCCGGCTGCTGGACGAGGTCGCGGTGACGCTCGGCGCGGCCGCCGCGGTGCCGGGCGCCAAGCCGCCGCGGCCCGCGTGGTGGCCGGCGGCCGTGCTGGCGCAGGCGGCGATGACGCTGCTTCAGATCTACGGCGGGCTGTGGCTGGTCGGGCAGATCGCCGGGGTGCTGGAGCCGGACCTGCTGCCGCCGGTGCTGCTGATGGCGGCGGGCATCGTCGGCGGGCCGCTGGTGGAGTGGGCCTGCTCGATCGCGGCCCGGGGGCCGGCCAGGCGGTACGGGCAGGACGCGGAGCGGCGGCTGCGGCAGGCGGCGGCCGGGTGCGGGCGGGCCCGGGTGCTGGAGCCGGTGGCGGCGGAACTGCTGCGCTACCGGGAGGTGCGGGAGCAGTACGCGACGGTGGCGAAGTTGTCCACAACCCGTCGGTAATCCACAGGGACGGGCGGAGTCCGGGGCGGTCGGTCAGCCTGGTCGTACGCCGTGCGGAGGGTCCGTGCGGGGAGCGACGCGTCCGTGCGGTGACGGACGTGGGGGAGGCGGCTGCGATGAACGACACCCTGGTGACGCTGATCGGCCATGTGGCCACGCAGATTGACTACAAAGAGACCGTCAACGGGCCGTCGGCGCGGTTCCGTTTCGCCGTCACACCACGGTATTTTGATCGACGCAAGGACGCTTGGACGGATGGGGCCACCAGCTTCTACACCGTGTGGGCCCGGCGCACCCTCGCGGTGAATCTGACCGGTTCCGTTTCGGTCGGCGAACCGCTGGTGGTGCACGGACGGCTGAGGGTGCGGGACGAACCGCCCGACGCCGACGGGAACCGCTGGTTCTCGGCGGAGATCGACGCCACGGCCATCGGCCACGACCTCAACAGGGGGACGGCCGCGTTCCGCAGGGTCGTCAAGGCCGAACCCGCACTGATGGTCACTCAGAAGGCGGCGGTGGTCTGAGTGTTCGAGGCAGCTAGGATTCCCCGGTACTCACGGGCACCAGGGTCTTTGGCCCGAAGGGGAAGACTGTGTCGATTGGCGTTCCCGCATCCTCCGCTTCTGATTCCGCTTCTGCTCCGCGCACTTCTGCTGGTGCCGGTTCCGTCCTACCTGCCGCTGCCGCTGCCGCGGCGGGGCGGGGCTCCGCGCGGCGGCCGCTGGCGGTGGCCCTGCTGGCCGCGGCCCTCGCCGCCGCGCCCGGAGCGACGGCGGCCGCCGACTCCGGGGCGCCCGCCGCGCGGACACCGGAGGGGGCGAGCGCCGTCCTCGACGGGCTCAAGACCTTCGGGCAGGCCGTCCTGCACGCCCCCGACGGGTCGGTCCGGCAGATCCCGGCCGGGCTGTACGAGATGCGGGTCGACGGCGGCGGAATGCTCCAGACCTACGGGGTCGGGGTGGCCGGCAATGCGCAGCCCCAGGCCCGGTACACGGAGAGCGGCTGGAGCGGCAGCCCGCTCGCCGGGAACGCCGAGGCGGGCCGGATCCGCTGGGTCCTGGAGCACTCCTACCCCCAGCTGAACGATCTGGTCGGGCTCGCCAAGGCGGCCGGGGCCGGGGCGCTCACCGCGGAGAGCGCGGCGGCGGGGACCCAGGTGGCGATCTGGCGGCTGGCGGACGGGGCGCAGGTCGAGGCCGCCGACCCGGCGGCGGAGAAGCTCGCCGACTACCTCCAGCGGTCCGCGGGGCGGCTGCCGGAGCCCCCGGCCTCGCTCCACCTGGATCCGGCGAGCGTGTCCGGGCCGGTGGGCAGCCGGATCGGCCCGGTCACCGTGCGCACCGGGGCGCAGAGCGTGACGGTCACCCCCGACGCGGCCGGCGTGGCCATGGGGGTGCGGGTCGTCGACGCCGAGGGCCGGCCGGTCACCGCGGCGGCCAACGGCAGCCGGCTCTACGTCGAGGTGCCCGCGGGCACCCCGGACGGGACCGCCTCGATCACCGTCCAGGGCTCCACGAAGGTGCCGGTCGGGCGGGTCTTCACCAGCGGTCTGCCCGCCCGGGCCCAGATCGTGGCCGGCTCCAGCGAGTCCGCGGCCGCGGCCCGGGCGACGGCGGTCTGGCCGCAGCCGCTGGTGGCCGCGGCGGGCAAGGCAGACGGGGGGACCGTCGCGCCGACGGCCTCCGCCGCGGCCGAGCCCTCGACCAGCCCGGACGAGGAACGCCTCGCCACCAGTGGCAGCTCGGCGGCCACACCGGTGATCGCCTCCCTGGCGGTGGGCCTGGTGGTGCTGGGCGGGCTCGTGGTGCTCCTGGTCCGCAAGCGGCCGCTGGAGGAGGACGACGCGTAAGGCGAAAGGGGAGGTGAGGGGGGAGCGCCCGGTCGGCCCGATTTCGGATCCCCGTCCCGGGGTAAGCGCGAAAGATGGCTGATCAAGAACTCACTTGGTGGGGCGCCGCCGCGCGATGGGACCGGGCCCTGTTCGACGCGGTGGCCCGGCGGCACTGGCCCGGGGGCGACCGGGTGCTGCCGCGGCTCAGCCGTGCCGCCAACCACGGGGTGCTGTGGGGCGCGGCCGCGGTGGCCATCGCCGCCTTCGGCCCCGCCGGAGCCCGCAAGGCCGCGGTGCGCGCATCCGCCTCGCTGGCGCTGGCCTCGGCGACGATCAACACCATCGGCAAATGGTCCGTACGCCGCCCGCGGCCCCTGCTGGAGGGGGTGCCCGCGGTGCGGCAGCTGGCCACGCAGCCGCTGACCACCTCCTTCCCCTCCGGGCACTCGGCGTCCGCGTTCGCCTTCACCACCGGGCTGGCGCTGCACGCGCCGCTGTGGGGTGCGGCGCTGGCCCCGGTCGCCGTGTCGGTGGCGTTCTCCCGGGTGTACACGGGCGTGCACTACCCGTCCGACGTGGTCGCGGGGGCCGCGCTCGGAGTGGCCGCCGGCTTCGCCGTGCGCCGGGTCGCGGCCCGCGCCGAGGAGGCCAGGTCCGTTCCCCGGAAGGAGTCGGCCGCCGTCGACGCGCCCGCCCTGCCGGACGGCGAGGGGCTCGTCGTGGTCGTCAACGCCGCCTCGGGCACCCCCGCCGCCGCGGGGATCGACGTGCTGCGGGACGCCCTGCCCGCGGCCGAGGTGGTCGAGTGCGAGGGCCCGGAGGTGCGCGGGGCGCTCGCGGCCGCCGCCTCCCGGGCCGCGGTGCTCGGGGTGTGGGGCGGCGACGGCACGATCAACGCCGCCGCCGGAGCGGCGCTGCGCGCCGGGGTGCCGCTCGCGGTGTTCCCCGGCGGCACGATGAACCACTTCGCGCTCGACCTCGGCCTGACCGGCCCGGAGGACACCTGCCGCGCCGTCGCCGAGGGCCGCGCCGTCCGCGTCGCCGTGGGCCGCTTCACCCCCGGGCCCGGTGGCGGGCCGGCGGAGCACGGGTACTTCCTGAACACCTTCAGCATCGGGGCCTTCCCCGAGCTGCTGCGCCACCGGCTGCGCTGGGCCCCGCGGATCGGCAGCGGTCCGGCCGCCCTGTTCGCCGCCTGGAAGGTGCTGCGGGCCGAGCGGCCGGTGCCGCTGCGGCTGGCCGGGCGGCGGCGGAGCGTCTGGCTGCTGTTCGCGGGCAACGGCACCTACCACGGCGCCGGCCCGGTGCCGCGCCGCCGCGAGAGCCTCGGCGAAGCCCTGCTGGACGTCCGACTCGTCCACGGCGGCGGCCGGCCCGGCACCCGCCTCCTCGCCGCCGCCTTCACCGGCCCGCTGTCGCGCTCCCCGCTGCACACGGCCACCAGCCTGCGCAGGCTCCGGATCGCCGACATCCCGCCCGGGACCCCCTTCGCGTACGACGGCGAGTACGCCCGCTGCCCCGCCTCCCTGGTCCTCGACACCCTCCCCGAGGGCCTGACCGTGTACCGCCCGGACGGCCCGCGCCGGGTGGAGTGACGGGACGACGCCCCGCCTGGTGCTGTGACCGGAAAGGTTCACCGGCCACCGCACTGGGTCCCGGCCAGGGGCGCGGCCCCGTCGAGCAGGGACCGGTGCGACGGGACGGCCACGACGAGCGTGCCGGTGACGCCGACCAGCGCCGTGGCACCTGAACGGTTACAGATGTGACTATTTCGCAGTTGTGTCAGCATCAGGGGATTCCTCATCGTCTGGCTGAAGTGAGCTAATGAGGCGGCGAATTTCTTCATCCGACATGCCTGTCGCGTCGATATGGACGGATCGCAATCCATCCTTGATGGAGATTGAGACGGAGCTATTTCTGGCCCGCATTCGCCTTAGGGTGACGAGTACAGAAGCGAAGGCGATGCTTGCGGTGACTCCGCTCAGGGTGAGTGCCAATGTTTCAAGAATCACTACTGCCTCAACTCTGCCCGGATGATGCTCATCCCGCTGGCCAAGAAACTAATTACGAACATGGTTGTCGACCACGTCGCGATGAATTCCTGGTCGACTTTCGATTTCTCGTCGGCTAGTGCCGTCAGGTATCCGAACCAGAGGGTGGTGAAGATGGCAAGCGCCGTGTTCAAGCAGGCCAGGGCTGTTGTAAGCCACTGTTTGGCCGCTCCTTTGGCCCAGAGGTCCCCCGCTGCCGCTGCGGCCATCCCTGTTGTGATAATCAGAAGCTCGCCCTTTCCGGCTACTTCTGCGTATGTCACAACCTCACCTTTTGTGCTCTTGAAGATGAACGCAGCGAAAAGAGGGAGCAGTGAAAGGATTACTGAGAAGGAGAACCAGAGCATTGCTCTGATGATGGCCCTCTCCCAGGGGGATGTGGTTACCGCTTGCTCGGCCTGGGGGCTTGTTGTTGCCACCGTTGTGTCAGGGGTGGTGCCGTCTGGCTGGGGCGTTTGCGCATCTGCGGCTGCCGTCTGGGCTTCTGTCATTTTCTTCCAGCGTCATGGCGAAGGTGCTTCGGATGAGTGTGGCTGGGGTGGATCGCGGCGACCATACCGGGCTGCGGCGTCAGGTGAAGCCAAATCGGCCAACCCTGGCGCTGGAGCAGGGCTGGAATCGTGGGCCGTCTGTGGGCCGTGCGAGAGGGCTCGCGGATGACCGGTTGCGACCAACAGTGACAGGTCGGCTACCAAGGTGACCCGGGAACCCGCAGGTCAGGGGCTGTCCGGCCTACTGGTTCGCACCGGGGGCTGGCGGTCAGGCAAGATGGGGTGTATCTGCCCACCATCGATCTGCCGGACGGTTTCTCTTGGCTGAGTACATCTACACCATGCGCAAGACGCGCAAGGCGCACGGTGACAAGGTGATCCTCGACGACGTCTTCCTGAACTTCCTGCCGGGAGCCAAGATCGGTGTCGTCGGCCCGAACGGTGCCGGTAAGTCCACCGTCCTGAAGATCATGGCGGGCATCGAGCAGCCGTCCAACGGTGACGCCTTCCTGTCGCCCGGCTACAGCGTCGGCATCCTCATGCAGGAGCCCAAGCTCGACGAGAGCAAGACCGTCCTGGAGAACGTCGAGGACGGCGTCGCCGAGATCAAGGGCAAGCTCAACCGGTTCAACGCGATCGCCGAGGAAATGGCGACGAACTACACCGACGAGCTGATGGAGGAGATGGGCAAGCTCCAGGACGACCTGGACCACGCCAACGCGTGGGACCTCGACGCCCAGCTGGAGCAGGCCATGGACGCCCTGGGCTGCCCCCCCGGCGACTGGCCGGTCGTCAACCTCTCCGGTGGTGAGAAGCGCCGCGTCGCCCTCTGCAAGCTCCTGCTCGAGGCCCCCGACCTGCTGCTCCTCGACGAGCCCACCAACCACCTCGACGCCGAGTCCGTGAACTGGCTGGAGCAGCACCTGGCCCAGTACAAGGGCGCCGTCGTGGCCGTCACCCACGACCGCTACTTCCTCGACAACGTCGCCGAGTGGATCCTCGAGCTCGACCGCGGCCGCGCCCACCCCTACGAGGGCAACTACTCCACCTACCTGGAGAAGAAGGCCGAGCGCCTCAAGGTCGAGGGCAAGAAGGACGAGAAGCGCCAGAAGCGCCTCAAGGAAGAGCTGGAGTGGGTCCGCTCCAACGCCAAGGGCCGCCAGGCCAAGTCCAAGGCCCGTCTCGCCCGCTACGAGGAGATGGCCGCCGAGGCGGAGAAGATGCGGAAGCTGGACTTCGAGGAGATCCAGATCCCGCCGGGCCCGCGCCTGGGCTCGATCGTCGTCGAGGTCAACAACCTCTCCAAGGCCTTCGGTGACAAGGTCCTCATCGACGACCTGTCCTTCACGCTGCCCCGCAACGGCATCGTCGGCATCATCGGCCCGAACGGCGCCGGCAAGACCACGCTGTTCAAGATGATCCAGGGCCTGGAGGCCCCGGACACCGGCGACATCAAGGTCGGCGAGACCGTCAAGATCTCCTACGTCGACCAGGGCCGCGCCAACATCGACCCGAAGAAGACCCTCTGGGCGGTCGTCTCGGACGAGCTGGACTACATCAACGTCGGCCAGGTCGAGATGCCGTCCCGCGCCTACGTCTCCGCGTTCGGCTTCAAGGGCCCGGACCAGCAGAAGCCGGCCGGCGTGCTCTCCGGCGGTGAGCGCAACCGCCTGAACCTGGCGCTCACCCTCAAGCAGGGCGGCAACCTGCTGCTCCTCGACGAGCCGACCAACGACCTCGACGTCGAGACCCTGTCCTCCCTCGAGAACGCGCTGCTGGACTTCCCCGGCTGCGCCGTGGTCGTCTCCCACGACCGCTGGTTCCTCGACCGGGTCGCCACGCACATCCTGGCGTACGAGGGCGAGTCGAAGTGGTTCTGGTTCGAGGGCAACTTCGAGTCCTACGAGAAGAACAAGGTCGAGCGGCTCGGCCCGGACGCCACCCGTCCGCACCGCGCCACCTACAAGAAGCTCACCCGGGGCTGAGGCAGGCAGCCACCATGGCAAGACACCAGTACCGATGCCCCATGCGCTGGGCGGACATGGATGCCTTCGGGCACGTCAACAACGTCGTCTTCCTCCGCTACCTGGAGGAGGCACGCATCGACTTCATGTTCCGCCTCGCGCCGGGCGAGGGCAGTGAGTCCTTCACGGGCGGCTCCGTCGTGGCCCGCCACGAGATCGACTACAAGCTGCCCCTCGTGCACCGCCACGAGCCCGTGCTCATCGAGTCCTGGGTGACCCGGATCGGCGCCGCGTCCCTGACCATCCGCTACGAGGTCAAGGACGAGGCGACCGAGGACCGGCCGGAGACGGTGTACGTGCGCGCCGAGACCGTCGTCGTGCCGTACAACCTCGCCGAGGGGCGGCCCCGCCGCATCACCGACGAGGAGCGGCACTTCCTCGAGGAGTACCTCGACGCGCCCGCGCCCGAGCGGGCCGGTGCCGGAGCCCGTGCCAAGCGTTCCGAAGGGCGCCTCGCGGCATGAGCCTCACGTTGCGCTTCGCCGATCCCGGGGAGGCGGCGGACCTCGCCGCCTTCCTGGGCCGGCTGGTGCACTACGACCGCGCCGCCGCGGTCCGCCTCCAGGCGGGCGGCGGCGCGCTCGCCGTCTTCGGGCGGCCGCCGTCGTTCGACGTGCTGGCCATCCGCACCGTGCGGCTCGCGGAGCCGGTCGCGATGCCGCTGGACACGACCGTGTCCGCCGGTGAGCTGCTGGAATCCGTGGACGAGGACGCCGCCGGCGCCGTCGTGCCCGCCGCCGTCACCGGCCCGCCCTGGGCCGGGGTGCTCCCGCCGCGCGGCGGCTGGCAGGAGGTTGCGGGGCTGCCCGCCCCCGAGGCGGTCCGGGCAGCCCTGGCCGGCGCCGTCGCCGAGTTCCGGGCCCGCGACGAGGCCCTGCCCCCGCAGCACCGGACCCGCTCCGAGCGGGACCGCATCGGCCGCGAGATCTGGTCCCGGACCCTGGGCGACACCGAGCTGCCGCTGCGCGCCGTGCACGCCGCGCAGTCCCTCGGCTTCCTGCGGCCCGCGCGGTCCGGGGTGCCGGCCGCCGCCGGCGCCCGTGCCGTCACCGCCGGTTCGGGTACCGCTTCCGCGGTGGCCACCGATTCCGCTTCCGCGGGTGGCTCCGGGGCGCCCCAGCCGGTCGCGCTGCTCGCCTCCGGCGGCTGGCTGCGGCTGAGGACCCCGTACGGCTCGGTCGCCCTGCGCCGCCCCGGCGGCATCGGCGGCCTGGGCGCGCTCCAGGTCCGGCCGGTCCGGTAGGACCGCGGCCCGCGGAGCGGGTGCTGCGGGCCACGGGCGGCGGACTACGGGTTGAACGAGTGGGTGTGGTTCGGGCGGCTGACCACGAACTCGTTCATGAGGATCTCCCGCGAGTTGGAGTCCGAGGTGTTCGCACACCACTCGAAGGCCTGGTGCGGGACCGTCTCGCGGAACCGGTCGCGCCACTCGACGCCGTCGCCGGCGTACGCGTAGCAGTACCAGGTCGCGTTGACCGCGGACGGGTCACCGCCGAAGACCGTGGCACTTTCCCCGGGGCCGATCCGCCACCAGCCCTCCTTCACCCAGTTGCTGCCGTCGGAGCAGCTGGGCTGGTACCGCTCCACCATCGTCCAGATCTCGCGGTGGTAGTTGTTCTGGAACTTCAGCGCCATGACCTGCTCCTACTCTCCGTGCGGGTGCCTGCGGGGGGCCGGGCTGCCGTCGGCTCGGGACAGGAGTGCCGGCCCGCGGCCTGGTTGTGAGGAGCTCGTACTCTCCGAATGGCCGGATTCGGCGGCCGACCGGCCCGAGGCGAGGGCGCGGTCCAGTGCCTCCTCGTCCGCGTCGGTGGTCGGATCCACGGCGTCGGCCGTGCTCTGGGACATGGGGACTCCAATCTCCGTCGGGGGTGGTGCGGCGGAGAGGTTCCCGTCAGGAGGAGCGGTGTACCGCGGGGCGCCTGCCCGTGCCCCGTACGGGCCCGGCAGGGGCCCTCGCACGGGGGCTCTTGTACGGCCGCTTGCAGGGTCCCGTGCACGGCAGCGGCGCGTACCACGGGGCGCCGGGCGGCCGGATCAGCCCGCGGTGTTGATCATCGAGGCGGCCGCGTACGTCAGGTACCGCCACAGCTGGGCCTCGTGCTCCGGCGCCAGGCCCAGCTCGTCCACCGCGACCCGCATGTGGCCCAGCCACGCGTCGTGTGCCGCCGCGTCCACCTGGAACGGGGCGTGCCGCATCCGCAGGCGCGGGTGCCCGCGGTTCTCGCTGTAGGTGTTCGGGCCGCCCCAGTACTGCATCAGGAAGAGCGCGAACCGCTCCTCGGCCGGGCCGAGGTCCTCCTCCGGGTACATCGGGCGCAGCAGCGGGTCCTGCGCCACCCCCTCGTAGAAACGCCGCACCAGGCGGCGGAAGGTCTCCTCGCCGCCGACCTGCTCGTAAAAGGTCTGCTCCTGAAGCGTGCCCCGCGGAATCTCATTCACCCGACCATCGTCTCAGACACCCGGACGGAGGACGGAGGTCTTAGGACCACCGTTCGCCTCGGGCGGCCGGGCGCAGGACAGTGGAGCCATGGGCGCACATCGCACGGAGCACGCCGAGCGGCGCGATCTGCGGGAGACCGCGCACGCCGCCCAGGTGCGCGAGCTGACCGCCGCCGGGGTGCTGGAGGACCCGGCCTGGCGGGCGGCGTTCGCGGCGGTGCCCCGGCACGAGTTCGTCCCGTGGTTCTTCACCGGTCGCGGAGCCGGCTACGAGCGGCTGTGGGCCGAGGACCCGGACCCGGCCCGCCGCGCCCGCTGGCTGCGCGGGGTCTACGCCGACGCCCCGTTGGCGACCCGGCTGCGCGACGGCGAGCTGGTCTCCTCCAGCAGCCAGCCGTCCCTGATGGCCAAGATGCTCACGGCGCTGGACGTGCGCGAGGGGAACGACGTACTGGAGATCGGCGCCGGCACCGGCTACAACGCGGCGTTGCTCTGCCACCGGCTCGGCGACGAGCACGTCACCACCGTCGACCTCGACGAGGAGATCACCGAGTCCGCCCGAGCGCACCTGGCCCGGCTCGGCTACCGGCCCGCCGTGGTCACCGGCGACGGCGCGCGCGGCTGCCCCGCCCGCGCCCCCTTCGACCGGATCCTGGTGACCTGCACCCTGCCGCGCATCCCGCTCGCCTGGCTCGGCCAGTGCCGGCCGGGGGCGCGGATCCTGGCGCCGCTGGCGACCGGTCTGCTCGCGCTCCGGGTCCGCGATGCCGGGTTCGCGGAGGGCCGCTTCCTGCACACCGCGGCGTACTTCGTCCCGCTGCGCGGGGCTGCGGGATCGCCCGTGGGCCTGCCCGGGCAGGAGTACGGGATCCCGTACGAGCTGGTGGAGAACGAGCGGTTCCAGTTCATGCTGGTGCTGACCGCGGGGGCATTGCACCCGCGCGAGGCCTTGGACCTGTGGCGCGGCGAGGGGCGGCCGGGCCGGGAGCGGTTCGGCGTGACGGTCAGCGCCGAGGGGCAGTGGTCGTGGCTCGACGACCCCCAGGGGCCTTACGTGTGGCCGCTGGGGGAGGCGGACGAGCGGGGCACCGGGTGACCCCCGGCGGACGAGCGGGGCACCGGGTGACCCCGGCGGCGGGGGGCCGGGATCAGCCGCGGCGGATGGTGATCGTGGTCCAGGCGCCCACGTGGACGCGGTCGCCGTCGGCGAGCGGGATCGGCACGTAGGGCTGGATGGGCTCCTCGCCGCCGTTGATGGTGGTGCCGTTGGTGGAGTTCTGGTCGACGACCGCCCAGCTGAGGTCGGGCTGCTGGACGAGTACGGCGTGCTGGTGGGACACGCCCGGGTCCTCCGGCGGCACCGACAGGTCGATGTCCGGGGACTCGCCCGTCGAGGCGCGGCGGCGGCCGATGGTGATCGCCGCGCCGGAGAGCGGGAGGTGCTGCTCGGGGGAGTACGCGGGCAGGTTGAGCCCGGCCGCCTCGGGGCCGCTGCGCTGCATCATCGCCATGAAGTACGAGCGGTCGGGGCCGATCGTCGCCGTCCAGGAGCCGTTCCGGGAGGGGAAGGCCTGGTGCGGCTGCGGCTGCGGCTGCGGCTGCGGCTGTGCCTGGGACTCCGGCTGCGGCTGGGGCTGCCGGTACTCGTGCTGTGGCGTGTACTCCTGGGCCGCGGGCGCCTGCTGGTACTGCTGCGGCTGCTCCTGTGCCGGCGGCGGCAGCAACCAGTCGTCCTCGCTCTGCAGCGGCTCGGCCGGGCGGTTGACCCGCGAGGGGCGCGAGCCCTGGTAGTCGAAGTGGTCCTGGGAGAAGGGCGCCGATGTTGCAACGGGCGGCGGCGGGGGCGGCGGCGGCACGGTGCCCGCCGCCCCGGCCCCGGTTCCGGCCCCGGTCCCGTGGCCGTTCGAGGAGGCGGCGGGCGCCTCCTGGCCGAGCGGGGCGTACGAGGTCGCCGAGCGCGTCAGGAAGTTGTACCGGCACTCCTCGCAGAACGGGGCCATGGCCTCGCGCGGGGTCCGGCACTGCGGGCAGAGCTCGGCCTGGGCCGTCGGCTCACCGGTGGTGGGAGGGTAGCCGTAGCCGTAGGAGCTCGCGGCGGGCACGGCCGCGGCGGGTGCGGCCGCGGCAGCCATGCGGTGGCCGCAGACCTCGCACCAGTCGTCGGAGGCGGACTGGTGCCCGTTCGGGCAGGTCGGCATGGCGGGTCTTCCCCCTTCGGCCTGCTTCGCCGTCGCGGCAGGTCTGCTCAGGTCTTCTTCACTCGGACGGTCTGGGTCGAACGCGTTTCAAGGGTCATCTCGTCGGCGTCCGCGACCCTGGCTTTCAGCCGCACAGTACCCGCCGCCGCGTCGACGACATCCACCACCTTCGCCAGCAGTTTGGCCGTGTCCGCGTTCCCGGAGGCACTCGCCAGCTGCACGGCACGGCCCAGCTTGGCCGTGGCGCCGTCGACATCGCCCAGTTTGCGCGCTTCCAGGCCCTGTTGGATAGCCTGCGCGAGCTCCGCCTGTCCGGTGTAGTGCGCGACCTGCGGGTTGATGGAGGTTGACGCCGCCAGGTCGGCCGTCCACACCGCCCGGACCAGCCCCTGGCCGAGGGTCGTCGGGGGTTCACCGGCATGGCCCGGCAGGAGGAGCGTGACCCGGGCGGCCAGCATCTCCTGCCCCACTGCTGCCGCAGGCACCCGTACGCACACGTGGTACTCGCGGGACTCGTCGCCCCAGGAGCCCGTCGGGTAGTCGCCGGCGCGCGGGCCGGCCTCGGTGCGGCGGTCGCTGAGGTCCAGGACGGAGGGGGCGACCTGCTTGACGTACCGGACCTCCGCGCCGACCGGGGTCCACAGGCGCAGGGCGACGTCCGCGACCTCCTTGCCCATGACGTTCTCCATCATGCGCGTGAAGTCCTCGGTCAGGTGCGCCGGATCGGCCACGATGTCGGCGGAGCCGAGGAGGGCGTCCGCGATGCCGGTGACCTCCTTGACCTCCCAGTCCGTGCCCACGCCGCGGGCGTCGCAGGTGAAGCGGCCCGCGCAGGCGTCGAGGGTGGCGCGCAGGACGGCCGGGTCCTCGTGCTCGTTGCGGCCGTCGGTGAGCAGGATGCCGTGCCGGATGGCGGCGGGGGACTGGCGCAGCAGGCCGTCGGCGAGGCGCAGCCAGGTGCCGATGGCGGTGCCGCCGCCCGCGCTGATGCCCTGCAGGGCCTGCTTCGCCTGCGCGCGGGTGGCCGGGTCGGCGACGGCGAGGCGGCCCTGTCCGGGGTAGACCTCCCGGGCCACGTGCGTCCCGGCGACGACGGCGAACGACGTGCCGTCGCGCAGGGTGTCGATGGCGGCGGCGGTGGCCTCGCGTGCGCCGCGCATCTTGTCCGGCGGGTGGTCCATGGAGCCGGAGCAGTCGACCATGATCACGACGGCTGCCGAACCGCGGGCAGGGGCCGCACGGGTGGCGGTGGCGCCGCCGGTGGCGGTGACCGTGACGATGGCGTGGACCTCGCTCCCGCCCTCGGGGAGGAACTCGTTCTGGTACACCTCCACGGTGAAGCGGGGGGCGCTCGGCTTGGCGAAGTTCGCCATCGGTGCGGCTCCTAGGGCGAAGTAGGGGCAGGCAGGCAGGACAGGGCTGTGCAGTGCCGGGCAGTGCAGGGGCCGGTCAGGGCCGAGGGCGTGCTGCTGCTTCCGTTTCCGTCTCCGCGTCCTTCTGCGGTTCCGCTTCTACTCCCGGCCGCGTCAGGTCCGGTTCCCCGCCGGGCGGCGCCGCGAACGGCACCACGGCCACCGTCACGTTGTCGTGCCCGCCGCCGTCGAGGGCATGGCCCACCAGGACCTGCGCACTGTGCAGGGGCCGGGCGGCGGCGTCCGCGGGCAGCACCTGGGCCATCTCCTGCGCGGACTCGGCGTAGTTCCACAGGCCGTCGGTGCAGACGAGCACCACGCCTGCGTGGTCCGGCTTGAACGTGGCGGTGTGCGGCTCCAGGTCGTACGCGTCGGCCCCGAGCCAGCCGGTGATGGCGTGCGCGCGGACGTCGGCGTAGGCCTCGGCCTCGCCCATCAGGCCCGCGGCGACCATCTGGGCCGCCCAGGAGTCGTCCTCGGTCAGGCGGCGCGGGAGGGCCTCGCGGTCGTCCGGGATCCAGTACGCGCGGCTGTCGCCGACCCAGCCGACGGTCAGCAGGCCGCCGCTGACGACGGCGCCGACCAGGGTGCAGGCCGGGGCGTTCTGGGCGCCGGGGACCTCCGGGGCCAGGGCGGTGACGGCGGCCCCGGCGGCCAGGATGGCCTCGTGCATGGCCTCCTGGGGGTGGGTGCCGCGGGGCAGGGCCTCCAGCAGGGCCTCGTTGGCGGCGGCCGCGGCGGCGGCCGAAGCCTCGTCGGGGCGGCTGGCGGAGGAGACGCCGTCGCAGACGATCGCCACCGTCGCCGTGGAGCCGTCGGCCAGGGCGGTGGCCGCCACGGCGAAGGAGTCCTCGTTGCGGTGGTGGCGCAGCCCGCGGTCGCTCACGGCGGCGACACTGCAGAGCTCCTCCTCCAGGTGGTCCCGCTCGCGGGGCTGGGCGTGCCCGCAGTGCTCGCAGTAGCCGTCGGTGTCGACCCGCCCCGCCCGGCAGGCGACGCAGGTCTTCCCGCCGGCCCCCTGCGCGCTGCCGGTCCCCTGCGGGGTGCCGGTGCCGGTGTTGCCGGTGCCGTACGGGGCCTCGTGGCCCGGGGCCGGGACCGTGCCGCCGTACGGGGCGTCGGCCGCGCTCGGGGCGGAGCCGGCGGGCCGGTCGTGCCGTGTCTCGCCGCTGCCGTACCCGGCCTGCGGGGCCGCCTGCGCCGGGGCGGACCAGCCGCCGGCCGCGGGCTGGGCATCGCCCGCCGCCCGGGCGGGAGCGGGCTCCGCCAGCGGATACTCGTCGACCGCCGCCGCAAGGCCGCTCGGAGCCGGCACACCTCCGGCCGCGGTGGCGCCGGCCGGGCCGCCGGAGCGGCCGGTTGCCCGGCCCGTGGCCGCGGTCGGGAAGGCGGGTGGTGCCGCGGCGGCCGTACGGGGGGCCGCCGTGGGGATCGGGAGGGTGGGGTCGTCGTCCGGGAGGGGCGGGGGGAAGGCGCGGACGGGGGAGCCGCAGACGCCGCAGAAACGGTCACCTTCCTCAAGGGGCTCCGCGCAGCCGGGGCAGCCAGACGGCCGATGCATCGACATCACTCACACCCACGTCCGGGGGCGGAAACGGTTTGCCCGCTCCACCAGTTCGATCCTGTCCTCGCCGCGCTGCGCCAGCCGCGCGAGTACGCGGTACGAGCGCTCCAACCCGAAGCGCAGGCCCCGCTCGTCCAGTTGACAGCCGAGCAGCGTGGTCCGGCCGGGGTCACTGCCCCGGCTACCCGACAGTACCCAGTCCAGGGCCGAGCCCAGAACCTCGGTCGACAGCCGCTCGTGCCGCACCGCGTCCAGCCCGAACCGCTCCAGCGCCTCCACCTGCGCGGCAGCCGCCGCCAGATCGGGCAGCAGGGCCTCCTCGGGAGAGCGGTCGCGCAGACGTGCCCGTACGGCCGCCACCCGTGCGGCGGTGTAGTGGATGGATGCCTCCGGCACCGACTCCAGCGTGCGCACCGCTCCGTCCCGGTCGCCGACGGCGAGTTGGACCCGCGCCAGGCCGAACGCCGCGCTCACGAAGCCGGGATCGGTGGTCCACACGAGCCGGTAGTACTCGGCGGCGTTGTCCAACTGCCCCAGCACCTCCGCGCACAGCGCGAGGGCCAGCTTCGGCGCGGGCTCGCCCGGGAAGGCGTCGTAGATCGCGTCGAAGGACAGCGCCGCGATCCCGTCGTCCCCGGTGGCCAGCGAGGCGATCCCGCGGGCCCACACCACCCGCCAGTCGTCCGGATGCCGCGCCTCCAGGTCCGTCAGGACCTCCCCGGCCGCGGCGAGTTCGCCCAGTTCGAGCCGGGCGCGCAGCTCGCGCAGCCGCAGTTCGACCGAGTCGGCGGGGGCGGTGCCGAGCGCGCCCAGCAGATCGGCGGGCGCGGAGGCGAGCAGGCCGGCGAGGAACCCGGCGTTGGGGTCGCCCGCGTCGACCAGCGGTACCGGCAGGGCCAGCGCCATGTCCCGGGTGTCGAGCGCGGCCAACCGGGTGAACCGGTCGGCCGGAGCCGCCGCCGCCCCCGCGGCCACCGCTTCGCCGGCCGGGCGCTGCGCCGGTACGGCCGCCCGGGCCGCAGCCGCGGATCCCGCCGCCGGGCCGCCGGCCCGGTGCGTCACCGGGGCCTCCAGCCGTGCCGCGGCACGGCCCGCCCCCGCCGGGAGCGCCCCGGCAGGAGCCGGGGACCCCACCGCGGCGGCCGCCGGGCCCGCGGCACCGGCGGCACCCGCAGCCCCGGCGCCGCCGGCCCGGCCGAGCGCGCCGAGCCGGCCGAGCCGGCCCGGCAGCAGCCCCGCCATCCCGGATCCCGGAACCGCCCGCGGCCCCAGCCGGGACACCTCCGCACCGCCCGTGTCCGCGAACAGCCGGGTGTCGGGAACCCGCACCTCCGGCCCGAAGAGCGTGGAGATCTGCGGCCGCGGCCGGCCGGTCTGCAGGGCCACGACCTCCCGCAGCACGCCCGTCAGCTGGTCGGCCATCTCCTGCGCGGAGGAGAACCGCCGCCCGGGGTCGGGGTCGGTCGCCCGGACCAGCAGCCGGTAGAAGGACTCGTACCGCCGGAACACCTCGATGTGCTCCGGATCCGGCAGCGAATCCGCGAACACCGTGGTGTAGCCCTGGAAGTCGAAGGTGAGCACGGCCAGGGTCCGCGCCACCGTGTACAGGTCGGAGGCGACCGACGGGCCGAGCTCGGCCACCTCCGGCGCCTGGTAGCCGACCGTGCCGTAGATGGCCGACTCCTCGTCGTCCATCCGGCGCACCGCGCCCATGTCGATCAGCTTCAGCTGGTCCTGCTGCTGGATCGCGTTGTCGACCTTGAAGTCGCAGTACAGCAGGTGTCTGCTGTGCAGGTGGGCGAGCGCCTCCAGCGCCTCGATCCCGTACGCGCAGGCCTGCTCCACCGGCAGCGGGTCGCGGCGGCCGTCCGGGCGCCGCCGCTCGTTGGCGATCTCCTTCAGCGACTTGCCGCCGACGTACTCCATGACGATGTACCCGTCCAGCGAACCGGTCCGCTGGTCCAGGTGCTCCACGAAGTTGTAGATCCGCACGATGTTGGAGTGCTCGATCTCCGCGAGGAAGCGCCGTTCGGAGATCGCCGCGGCCATCGCGTCCTGGTCGCCGGTGTCGAGAAGGCCCTTGAGGACCACCCACCGGTCGGAGACGGCCCGGTCCACCGCCAGGTACACCCAGCCGAGGCCGCCGTGCGCCAGGCAGCCCGCGACCTCGTACTGGCCGTGCACGATCTCGCCGGGCCGCAGCTTGGGCACGAAGGAGTAGGGGTGCCCGCACTTGGTGCAGAACCCCTCCGTCCGGCCCGGCCGGTCCCCGCGCGCCCGCCCCACCGGGGCCCCGCAGTCCGAGCGCGAGCAGAACCGCTTGCGCTCGGGCACCTCCGGGTTCTCCAGCACCGCGGCCGACGGATCAGGCCGCGGCACCTCCGGTACGTTGACCAGCCCGGCCCCCAGCCGGCTGCGGCCGGAGCCGCCGGCCGCCGAACCCGAACTGCGCACCGACACCGAGCGGGTGGAGGCCACGCCCGACAGCCGGCCCGACACCGAGCGGCGCGAGGACGACGACCGTGAGGAGCGGGAGGACCGGGAGGAGCGCCCGGACGCCGAGGCCGCCGAAGACGTCCCGGAGCCCCGCGAACCCTGCGAGCCCTGTGAGCCGCGCGGATCCCGCGGGTCCGGGTACCGCGCCGGGCTCGTCATGCCCGTCGGCGGCGACACCAGCTCCTCCGCCCCCGCGGAGACCGCCCCGACCGGAGCCAGGCCGCAGGTGTCGCAGTACACCTCGCCGCCGCCCATGTCCTCGTACGACCCCGGGCAGCCGGGGCGAACGCACGCGGTTCCGACCAGGCTCATGCGTCCTCCTTCCCCGGCCCCGCGGGCCGGTCCTGCTGCGGTGCCAGTGCCTCGGCGGCCGCCTGCTGGTAGCGCAGCACCGCCTGCTCGGCGGCCCGCAGATCGCACGGGGCGCTCCACAGCATCCGGCGGGCCGCGTCGTACCGCTCGACGAGCAGGAGGTCCTCCGCCAGCCCGTGCCGGACCACCTTCGCCCGGTACGCGTCCAGCCGGCCCCGCAGCTCGGCGCGGACCGCCAGCGGCGCCGTCACCGCGGTCAACGATTCGCGGGCCCGGCGCAGTTCCTCGTCGGCCCGCACCTCCAGCGCCTCCAGCAGCGGCGACAGCCGGTGCCACCGGGCGTTGCGCCGGTGGTCGGCGGCCAGGGCCAGCTGCTCCTGCAGCGCGGTCGGCGGGCCGCTGACCGCGGGCACCTCGGACGCGGCGATCTTCGCCAGCACCTCGGTGCGCGCCGCCCGCGCCTCCGCCAGCGTGCGGTCGGCCCGCGAGAGCACGTCCCGCAGGGCGATCAGCCGCTGCTCGGCGTCCTGTCGTACGGCGAGCACCGCCTCGACCTCGCGGCGTACGTCCTCCAGCGCGAGCGCGGCCCGGTCGTAGCGGGCGGTGTCCGGACGGCCCCCGCCGGGCGCCGAACTGCCCGACACCGGCTGCCAGAACGCCAGCGGGTCCGCGATCACCTGCGCCCGCAGCTCCGCCAGCTCTGCGGTGATGGCCTCCAGGTCGTCGCCGGAGGGGTGCTCGCCGGGGCGGACGCCCACCGAGTGCGCGAGGGAGCGGGTGCGGCGCAGCTCGGCGGCGAGCAGGTCGATGCGGGCGGGCAGCGCCGACCACACCGAGTCGGCGGCCACCACCACGTCCAGCGAGCGCGCGTACAGCTCGTTCATCCGGGCCACCAGCTCGGCGAGGGAGAGCCGCTCGGCGAGCGCCCCGCCCTCCGCCGCGGCCCCGGCGATCACCACGCCGGGCCCGCGCAGCCGCTCGGTCAGCTCGGCCAGGTCCTCGCGGGAGGGCCGGCGACGGCGCTCACGGATCTCCCGGGCGGCCTCCAGCGCCCCGCTGTAGGCCTCGAAGTACGTCCACAGCCGGGTGATGGCGGCGTCGGCGGCGCTCCACCGCTCCGCGGTGACGCCGGTCAGCCCGGCGCCCTCCAGCAGCCGGCGGCCGGCGTGGTCCTGGAGGGCGAGCAGCGAGGTCTCGACGGCCTCGTGCTCTGCGCCGAGCCGGGCCAGCGCGCGGTCGACGTCGTCCCGGTCCATCACTGCCGACTGCGCCTCGGACGACCGATCCCGAAACGACCGATCCCCGAACGACTGCGCCTGATACGACTGCGCCTCGAACGACCGTGCCTCCACCGGCCCCGCCTCCGCTGTCCCGTCCTCCGGATCGGGTTCCCCGACACCGGCCCCCGATTCTCCCCCGCACACCGGCCGTACCCGCGCCACCCGGCCTCAGTCCCGGTACTTGGGCGCGGGCGGCCCGGCCACGCCGGGCAGCACGGGCTTGAGGTGGGTGACGTACGCCTGCATCCAGGGGCTGGCGTCGCCGCCGGCCCGGTAGTTCTCCAGCACCTTGTTGACGCGCCGCACCAGGTCGGTGGCCTCCTTGTTCATGGCGACCCCGTAGAACTCCCTGGTGAACGGGGAGCCGACGAGGCGCACCGACGGGTCCTGCGCGGCCTGCCCGGCCGCCAGCGCGTTGTCGGTGATGATGCCGTCCACCTCGCCCAGCTGGAGCCGGACCAGGCAGTCCAGCTGGTTGGGGACGCTGACCGGCACCGCCCCGTACGACTGGGCCTTCAGGGCCGTCTCGGCCGTGGAGCCCGCCGCGGTGCAGATCCGGCGGCCCTTCAGCGAGGGGTCGTACCCGGTGATGGGGGAGCCCTTGGGGGCGAGGACCTGCTGCCCGGCCTCGAAGTACGCCGTGGAGAACGCGACGTCCTCCAGGCGCTTGCAGTTGATCGTCATGGTGCGCACGACCACGTCGACCCGGCCGTCCTGGAGGGCGGGGACGCGCTGGCTGGTGGGGATGGCGCGGTAGATGACCGCGTTCTCGTCGCCCAGGATGTCCTTGGCGATGGCCTTGACCAGGGCGATGTCGAATCCGTCCAGGCGGCCGTCGACCGGGTTGCGGTAGCCCCACTTGAAGCTGTTCTGGTCCACGCCCGCGACGAGCTTGCCCGCCTTGCGGATCCGCTCGATCGTCGGCCCGTCCACCGCGGAGGGGCGCAGGCTCGCCTCCGGGTCCTGGCAGGTGTCGGTGAGGGTCCACGGCGTCTGCGGGGCGGCCGCCATGGCCCCGGGCTCGCGGACCACGGCCGGGTGCCCCGCCTCCGGGGCCGCCTGGGCCAGCGGCAGCAGGACCGCCGCCGCCGTCACCGCGCAGGCGGCGGCCATCGCGCTGACCCCGCCCCAGCCGCGCAGCCGCCCCGTGATCCGGCGCAGCCCCGACGGGCGGGGCTCCCCGCCGGCCGGGCCGTCCCCGGCGCCGCGGTGTCCGTCCTCGCGCCTCACGCGTATCCGCATCGCTGTCACCTGTACTCCGAAAGCCGGCGCCCGATGCCGAGCAGCGCCGCCGCGGCGCCGGCGACCGCCAGGGCCGCCGAACCCGTCTCCAAGCCACCCAGCGCGCCCAGCCCGTCCCGGGCCGCACCGGTGAACTCCTTCTGCTCGTGGGCCAGCGCCTGCGCCAGCGAGGCGTCCACGGTGTCGAACGAGGCCCCGCTGCTGTCCTTGTGGTCCTTGTCCCCGATGACCTGGGGCAGCGCGTCCTGGTAGTCGCCCTTCAGGTCCGTCTCGCGGGCGGCCGCATGCCGCTGCTTCCACTGCCGTACGCCGTCGGCCGCGCGGGCGACCGGCTCGCGCCCGCTGTCGTCGTCGGCAAGCCGCAGCGCCTTCGCCAGGCCCGCGTCCAGATCCTTCATGTTGGCCGTGAAGTCCACGTCGTACTTGTCGGACTTCTTGTCCGCGGCGAGGACGGCGCCCCGCGCGATCAGCGTCAGGTTCTCGTTCGCCCGGGCCTGGAGGGAGGCGATCCGGGCGTCGTTGAGTACCTTCAGCGACTCCTGCCCGCCGGTGCGCGCCTCGGCCAGGTCCGACCGCGCGACCGCGTGCCCCACGGCCAGCCACAGCAGGACCACCAGCGAGGCCGCCGTCGCCGCGAGCAGGCCGTGGTTGAAGACCCGGTTCGTGCGGTGGTAGTTGCGCCGCTGCGCCCAGGCCAGCGCGGCCAGCGCGAGCAGCCCGGCGCCGAGCGAGGCCAGCGGCAGGGAGCGGGCGTCGTCGTAGTCCGTGTAGAGCCGGCCCGTCTCCGCCTCGTAGAGCCGCTGCGCGGCGGGCAGCAGCTGGGTGCTCATCTGCTCGTTGGCGTACCGCAGGTAGGCGCCGCCGAGCGGCAGGCCCTGCTTGTTCGTGGCCCGCGCCTGCTCTATGAGGCCGGTGTAGCGGGGCAGCTGCTCGCCCAGCAGGGCGATCTGCTTGCGGGACTCCTCGTCGGCCCGGGTGTTGGCGGCCGCGTTCACCAGCAGCCGGGAGGCGTTGGCGATGTCCTTCTCGTATCGCTGGCGGACCTCGCGCGGCTCGTCCCCGCCGGCGAGGAAGCCGCTGGAGGAGGCCGTGTCGGCATCGGCCAGCGAGCGGTAGATGCTCGCCGCGTCCGCGCTCAGCGGCTGGCTGCGGCCCACCACGTCGTCCGCGGCGCCGACCCGGTCCGCGATCTGCCACACCGTCACCGCACCGAACAGCAGCACCAGGGCGGCCAGGACCGCGCCGATGATGCGCAGCCGGCCCGGCTCCGTGGTCGCCGCCGCGCGCAGCCGCTCGACGCCCTCGGCCCAGGCCGTGGCGGGCCGGGGCGGGATCTCTGGCGGGCCCGCCGGCGGCCCGGCGACCCCGCCGGGCGCGGGCGCGCGTGATGTGATGGCCACCGTGACCTCCCCCTAGGACCTGACGTCCCCCGGCTGTGGCCGGGAGCTACCCCCATCGCAGCAGTATGGCCGGAGCGGCGGCCGACCACAGCACCCGGTGCCGGATCGGGAAGATCCACCGCCCGCGGCAGCCCGCCACCCCTTCACCGTCAATACGCCCCCGCGCGCCGCCGCGGTTCCCGACGCGCGGCCGCCCCGGGCAGGTTCACCCGAACCGGTCACACAGCCTGGCGTGCGCGTCGGGCGGCGCACCCAGCGCGTCCAGGCCCAGCAGCGCCGCGCCCAGCACCGGCGGCGCCGACACCACCGACACCCTGGCCAGGGGCGCCCGTTCGGCCAGCCCCGCCGCGATCCGCCCGTCCAGCTGGGCGTGCCCGGCCGTGAGCACCCCGCCGCCCAGCAGCACCGGGACCTCCTCGGCCAGCAGCTCCAGCCGGGCCAGCGCCACCGACGCCAGCGCCACCACCTCGTCCGCCTGCCGCTCCACGAGCGCCTCGGCGACCGGATCGCCCGCCGCGGCCACCGCGAACAGCACCGGCACCAGCTCGTGCGTGCGCCCCGCCGCGATGTGCCCCAGGTGCAGCGCCTCGATCAGCGCCGCCATGGAGCCGAGCCCGAAGTGCCCCGGCAGCGCCGCCGCCAGCCCGGTCGGCCCGCCGCGGCCGTCCTCGGCCCGGGAGGCCCACCACAGGGCCTCCGCCGCGAGGTGGCCGCCGCCGCCCCAGTCGCCGGAGATCGTCCCGACCGAGGGGAACCGGGCCGTGCGCCCGTCGGGCAGCATGCCCACGCAGTTGATCCCGGCCCCGCACACCACCGCGACCCCGCGCGGCCCTCGCGCCCCTTGAGCGTCCTGCGCCCCTTGAGCGTCCTGCGCCCCCTGAGCCTCCTGCACCCGCTCCGCCGCCGCCAGCCCGGCCCGCAGGATCGCGAAGGTGTCGTTGCGGACCAGGGTGGCCGCGCCCCAGCCGCGCGCCCCCAGCGCCTCGGCGAACCGCCGCTCCTCGACCGGGAAGTCGGCGTTGGCCAGGCAGGCCGCCACCTGGTCGGCGTACGGGGCCCCGGGCGCGCAGGGCGCCAGCCCGGCCGCTGCGGCGGCCCGCTCCACCGCCTGCGCCAGGACGTCCACGGCCGCCGCGGTGCCGGTGCGGTGCGGCTGGAAGCCGCCGGAGCGCCCGGTGCCGAGCACCGAGCCGTCCGCCGCGATCAGCGCGGCGTCCGTCTTGCTGTTGCCCGCGTCCACGGCGAGGACGGCGGGCCGTCTCACGCCCATGGCAGGTACTCCTTGTTGTGCGCGAGCAGCCGGTCCGTCAGCCCCTCGGCCAGGTCGAACTGGCCGATCAGCGGGTGCGCCAGCAGCGCCTGGAAGACCCGCTCGCGCCCGCCGCGCAGGGCCGCGTCCAGAGCGAGGTCCTCGTACGCCGCCACGTGCCCGATCAGCCCGGCGTACAGCGGGTCCGGGCGCGGCACGGCCAGCGGCACCGGCCCGGCCCGGTCGACCCGGGCCTGCACCTCGACCACCGCGTCGTCCGGGAGGAACGGCAGGGTCCCGTTGTTCAGCGTGTTGACCACCTGTACGGACGGTCCGCCGGAGCCGACCGTCCCGCCCGCGCCCTCCGGCCCGCCGCCCAGCAGCGCCGCCGCCAGGTCCACGGCAGCCTCCGAGTAGAAGGCCCCGCCCCGCTTCGCCAGCAGCTGCGGCTTCTCGTCCAGCGCCGGGTCCGCGTAGAGGGCGAGCAGCTCCTGCTCCATGGCGGCCACCTGGGCGGCTCGGGACGGCTTCTCGCCGAGCTCCCGCACCACCTCGTCGTGCGCGTAGAAATACCTCAGGTAGTACGAGGGCACGACCCCGAGCCGGTCCAGCACCGGGCGCGGCAGCCGCAGCTCCGCGGCGACGGCGTCCGCGTGCTCCGCGAGCAGCCCCGGCAGCAGGTCCTCGCCGCCCGGCCCGCCCCGGCGCACCCCCAGCTCCCAGGTGAGGTGGTTCAGGCCCACGTGGTCCAGGTGGAGCTCGCCCGGGGCGAGGCCGAGCAGCCGGGCGAACGTCCGCTGGAGCCCGATGGCGACGTTGCACAGTCCGACGGCCTTGTGCCCGGCCCGCAGCAGGGCCCGGGTGACGATCCCGACGGGGTTGGTGAAGTCGATGATCCAGGCGTCGGGGTTGGTGCGCCGGACCCGTTCGGCGATGTCCAGCACGACCGGGACCGTCCGCAGCGCCTTGGCGAGCCCGCCGGCGCCGGTGGTCTCCTGCCCGAGGCAGCCGCACTCCAGCGGCCAGGTCTCGTCGCGCAGCCGGGCGGCCTGCCCGCCGACGCGCAGCTGGAGCAGGACCGCGTCGGCGCCGTCGACGCCCGCGTCGACGTCGGAGGTGGTGGTGACGCGGGCCGGGTGGCCCTGGCGGGCGAGGATCCGCCGGGCCAGCGCGCCGATGGTCTCCAGGCGCTCGGCGGCGGGGTCGATCAGCACCAGCTCGCCGACCGGCAGGGTGCCGCTGAGCCGGGCGAAACCGTCGATCAGTTCGGGGGTGTACGTGGAACCGCCGCCCACCACGGCGAGTTTCATGGTCACGGTCGCTAGCCTTTCACTCCGGTCAGGGTGACGCCTTCGACGAAGGCCTTCTGGGCGAGGAAGAACAGGACGATCACGGGGGCCATGACGAGCACGGTGGCCGCCATGGTGAGGTTCCAGTTGGTGTGGTGCGCGCCCTTGAAGGACTCCAGTCCGTAACTGAGCGTCCAGGCGGCGGGGTTGTCCGAGGCGTAGATCTGCGGGCCGAAGTAGTCGTTCCAGGCGGCGAAGAACTGGAACAGGGCGACGGCCGCGATCCCCGGCCGCGCCATGGGTACCACGACCCGCAGCAGGGTGCGGACCTCGCCGCAGCCGTCGACCCGGGCCGCGTCGAGGTACGAGCGTGGGATGGTCAGCAGGAACTGGCGCAGCAGGAAGACGGAGAACGCGTCGCCGAAGGCCATCGGGACGATCAGCGGCCACAGGGTGCCGGACAGGTCCAGCTGCCGGGCCCAGAACAGGTACATCGGGATGACGACGACCTGCGGCGGCAGCATCATCATGGCGATGACCAGCAGCAGCGCCGCCCGCCGCCCGCGGAAGCGGAAGACGGCGAGCGCGTACGCGACGGGCACCGAGGAGACCACGGTCAGCAGCGTGCCGAGGCCCGCGTAGAGCAGGGTGTTGCGCCACCAGGTCAGGAAGCCGGGGGTGTGCCACACCTTGGCGTAGTTGCCCCATTCCCACGTACGGGGGACCAGGTCGCGGGTCAGTGCCTGCTGGTCGCCCATCAGGGAGGTGAGCAGGAGGAAGACGAAGGGCAGGACGAAGAAGAGGGCGGCGGCGACGGCGAGGGAGTGGACGGCGACCCAGTGCAGCACGGCGTTGCGGGCGGCCGCGCGGGCGCTCCTGCGGGTGGCGGTCGGGCCGGCGGTCGGGGCGGCGGTCCGGGCCATCAGTGCTCACCCGCCCCGAGCAGCCCGCCGCCGCGGCGCATCAGCAGGGCGGTGAAGGCCATGGAGAGGGCGAACAGCACGAGCGCGACGACGCAGGCGGCGCCGTAGTCGAAGCGCTGGAAGCCGAGGTTGTAGACGACCTGCGGCAGGGTCAGCGTCGACCGGTCCGGGTAGCCGGGCTCGAACTGCTGGCCGGATCCGCCGATGACCCCGGCCGCCACCTTCCCCGCCACCAGCGGCTGCGTGTAGTACTGCATGGCCTGGATGATCCCGGTGACCACCGCGAACAGGACGATCGGCGCGATGTTCGGCAGGGTGATGTGCCGGAACCGCTGCCAGGACCCGGCGCCGTCCAGCTCGGCGGCCTCGTACTGCTCCTTCGGTACGTCGAGCAGCGCGGCCATGAAGATCACCATCAGGTCGCCCACCCCCCACAGCGCGAGGAGGGTGAGCGCAGGCTTGGACCAGTCGGGGTCGGTGAACCAGCCGGGCGCCGGCAGTCCGGCCCCCTCCAGCAGGCCGTCGACCGGGCCGGTGCCGGGGTTGAGGAGGAAGACGAAGGCCAGGGTCGCGGCCACCGGCGGAGCCAGGTAGGGCAGGTAGAACAGGGTCCGCAGCAGCCCGGCGCCGGTCTTGATCCGGGTGACGAGGAGGCCGGTGCCGAGGCCGAAGACGACCCGGCAGACCACCGTCACCCCGACCAGCCACAGGGTGTTGCGCAGGGCCGGCCAGAACAGCGGGTAGTCGGTGAACACGTACGTCCAGTTGTCCGGGCCGTTGAACACCGGCGGCCGGAAGCCGTCGTAGCGGGTGAAGGCGAAGTACACGGTCGACAGGAGCGGGTAGGCGAAGAAGAGGCCGAACCCGATCAGCCAGGGCGACAGGAAGGCGGCGGTCCGCAGCGCGGAGCGGCGGCGCTTGGCCCGCAGGGGGCGGGAGGGTGCAGGCAGGGCCACGGCAGTCACCGCGCCTTCGCGATGTCCGTGTCGATCTGCCGGTCGGTCCTGGCCAGGCCGGCCGGGATGTCCGCCACCGCGCCCTTCTCGACCCCGTACGCGAACTCCTCGAAGGTCAGCTGGTAGGTGCCGCCGTCGGCCTGGGCCGGGGTGGTGTTCGACCTCGGATGACGGGCGATGTCGATGAACGTCCTGAACTCCGGGGTGACCTCCAGCGCCGGGGACTCCAGCGCGGCCAGCGTGGAGGGCACGTTGTGGATGGCGTTGGCGAACGCCACGACCGCCTCGGTGTCGGTGGTGAGGTACTTCACGAGCTCCCAGGCCGCGTTCTGCTTCCGGCTGCCCGAGGCGATGCCCACGACCGTGCCGGAGAGGTAGCCCTTGCCGTAGTCGGCGGCCTGCTCGTCGGGGACGGGGAGGGGTGCGGTGCCGATCTCGAAGGGGACCCCGGCCTCCTCGGCCATCGCCGCCCGCCACTCGCCGTCGATCTGCATGGCGACCTTGCCCCGGTGGAAGGGGTGCTCGGCGCTCCACTCGTCGCCGAAGGTGCTGCGGTACTTCTCCAGCCGCTCGTAGCCGCCGAGCGCGGCGACCAGGTCCTTCTGCGCGGTCAGCATCCTCGCGAAGGCCGGGTCGGCGGCCAGGTTGGAGCGGCCGTCCGGCCCGAAGTACGTCGGGCTCCACTGCGCGGCCAGGCGCATGGGCTTGGTCTCGTAGCCGTGGAAGGTGGGCATGATGCCGAGCTGCTTGTAGGAGTCGCCGCTGACCCGGGTCAGCTTCTGCGCGACCTCGACGAACCGGCTCCAGGTCTTCGGTGGTTCGGTGATGCCGGCCGCCTTGAAGGCGTCCTTGTTGTAGACCAGGCCGTACGCGTCGCTCAGCAGCGGCAGCGTGCACTGGTTGCCCTTGAACTGCGTGTACTCCAACAGGGTCGGGGGGAATACCTTCGCCTTGTCGACGCCGGACTTGTGCAGGAAGGGGTTCAGGTCGGCGAAGGCGCCCGAGTTGCAGAACTTCCCGACGCTGTCGGTGGTGAAGGAGGAGACCACGTCGGGGGCTTTGTCGCCGCCCGCGCGCAGCGCCTGGTTGATCTTGTCGTCGGTCATGTTGCCGGTGGCCCTGACCTTGATGTTCGGATGGGCCCGCTCGAACCGGACGATGCTCTCCTCGATCGCCTTGGTCTCGCCCGGCGCGGACCAGCCGTGCCAGAAGGTGAGCGTGACCTCCCTGCCCGGGTCGTCGGCCGCGGCGGTGCCGGTCCCGCCCGTGCAGGCGGTGGCGACCAGGGACAGGGCGGACAGCACGGCGAATGCGGTGGCCGCGGCCGCGGCGCGGGGACGGCGGTTCTTCGGCATGGCGGGGCTCGCTCTCTGGCGGAGGGGGAGGTGCGAGGGGCACTTGCGCGGTGGAACGGGGGGTGCGGTGGTACGGCGGTGCGGTGGTGCAGGCCTACGGGGCGCCGCCCCGGCCCCGCGCCTCAATCGCCGGCGTGGCTCGGGGTGCCGGCGGGGCTGGGGCAGATGGCGGGACTGGGACTGGGACTGGGGCTGGGGGTGCCGGACTCCCGGCTCGGCCGGTGGGGTGTGCGGGGGCGCGAGGTGTCGAAGACCTCGTCGCGGGTGGCGGCGAGGGCGCTCTCCAGGGCCCCGCGCAGGACGGGCCGCTCGCGCACGGTTCCGGAGACCAGGCGCGGCCGGGACGGGGCCAGGTCGGCGAGCTCGGACTCGACCAGCTCGCGCAGCACGTCCCCGCCGGCCTCGGTCACCGCACCGGCGAGCACCACGAGTTCCGGGTCCAGTACGGACACCAGCGAGGCGAGCCCGGTGGCCAGGGCGGTGGCGTAGCCGCGCAGCAGCCGCAGGTACGCCCCCTCCGGCCGGGCGGCGGCCCGCCGCAGCAGGGCCACGGCCACGTCGACCTGCGCCCCGGCGGCGCCGGAAGCAGCAGCCGCCCCCGGCGTCCCGGGCGGCGGCGCCGGGGCAGGCATGGGCTCCGGTGGTTCGATACCCAGGGTGGCCGCCAGGGCTGTTGCCGCCTGGGCTCCCGCCAGGGCCTGGTAGCCGCCGGAGTTGAGCCGGGCGACCTGGCGGACGAGCGGGTGCCCCGGCACGGGCAGGAAGCCGACCTCGCCCGCGCCGCCCGTCCAGCCGCGGTGCAGCCGGCCGCCGAACACCAGGGCGGCGCCCAGGCCCTCCTCGTTCCACAGCAGGACGAAGTCCGCATGGCCGCGGGCCGCGCCGAGCCGCTGCTCGGCGAGCGCGGCGAGGTTCACGTCGTTCTCGTACGCGACCGGCATCGGCAGGGCCGCCCCCAGCTCCTCCAGGAGGCCGGGGGAGTGCCAGCCGGGGAGGTGCTCGGCGTAGCGCAGGAGGCCGGTGTTCGGGTCGAAGGAGCCGGGGGTGGCGATGACGGCGCGGTGCAGGTCGGAGCGGGTGAGGCCGGCGTCGGCGGCGGCCCCGTCGAGCGCGCGCAGGACCCGGTCGACGGCCCCGGCTCCCGCCCCCCCGTCGGAGGGCAGCTCGTAGCGGCCGGCCATCGCGCCGGTGAGGTCGGCGACGGCGGCGAGGATCCGGCCCGGTGTCACGTCCAGTCCGGCGACGTGCGCGGCGCGCGGGTTGATCCCGTACAGCAGGGCGCTGGGGCCGGGGCGCCCGCCGGCCGTTCCGGCGGCCACCACGAGCCCGGCGGCCTCCAGGCGGCCCAGCAGCTGGGAGGCGGTCGGCTTGGACAGCCCGGTGAGGCGGCCGAGCCGGCTCCGGGAGAGGGGCCCGTGCGCGAGCAGCAGGTCCAGCGCGGCGCGGTCGTTCAGGGCGCGCAGCAGGCGGGGCGTCCCGGGGGTCGTGCCGGCCATGCGCGCCCTCCGTCCGGTCGGCGGCGAGAAACTGTTAGGTAAGTTTCCTTCCAGTTCTCTGGCAGTGTCAATGCCGCTGCCCCCGCAGGAACGGATCCTGCGGGGGCAGCGAAGCAGACGTCGAAGAGAAGGAGCTACTTGGTGATACGGGGCGAGGCGGGCTGCGGTATCGGGGCCACGGCCTGCGACTGCGGCGAGGTCGGGTTGGACAGGGCCGAGGGGGCGGCCACCCCGGCCGCCGCATCGGCCGGCTCCTCCTCTTCGGCGGCCGGCGCCGGCCCGCCGATGATCCCGATCCCGGCCTCGTCGAAGGCCTCCTTGAGCCGCCAGCGCAGCTCCCGCTCCACCGCGAACTGCTGGCCCGGCATCGTCTTCGCCGACACCTTCACCGTCATCGAGGCCAGCAGCACCTCCTCCAGGCCCAGCACTTCCACCGGGCCCCACAGGCGCTCGTCCCACGGGGTCTCCTTGGCCATGCCGTCGCCGATCTCCTTGACCACCTCGCGGATCCGGCCGAGGCTCTCCGACGGCTTGACCTGGATGCCCACGCCCGCCGTCGCCCAGCCCTGGCTCAGGTTGCCGATCCGCTTGATCTCGCCGTTGCGGACGTACCAGATCTCACCGTTGTCGCCGCGCAGCTTGGTGACGCGCAGGCCGACCTCGACGACCTCGCCCGAGGCCACCCCGGCGTCGATCTTGTCGCCGACGCCGTACTGGTCCTCGAGGATCATGAACACGCCGGACAGGAAGTCCGTCACCAGGTTCCGCGCACCGAAACCGATCGCCACACCGGCCACACCGGCACTCGCGAGCAGCGGGCCGAGGTTGATGTCCAGGGCCCCGAGCACCATCAGGCTCGCCGTGCCCAGGATCAGGAACGACGCCACCGAACGCAGCACCGAGCCGATCGCCTCCGAGCGCTGCCGGCGCCGCTCGGCGTTGACGAGCAGCCCGCCCAGCGCCGTGCCCTCGACCGCCTCGGCGCCGCGGTTCATCCGGCCTATCAGCTTGGTCAGCGACTTGCGCACCACCGAGCGGAGCGCGGCCGCGATCACCACGATCAGCAGGATCCGCAGGCCCAGGTACAGCCATCCGGCCCAGTTCTCCTCGATGAAACTGGCTGCGTTCGTGACGCTCTCGTGGGCCTCCTTCACCGACGCGGTGGGGTCCGGGGCGTCGGCTGCCAGAGGCAGCAGGGCGGCGGGCGGCCAGGACACGGCGGGTACCTCCAGGTGTAGCGGTCTGCCCGCGGACGGGAGTGCGGGGCAGACCATCCACACTAACGGGGCATTCCCGTGACCCCGTTGCCGTGTTCGAGGGAGAGACCAGGCTCACCTGGGGATGAAGGGAGTGTGGTTGAAAACACCTCCGACCCGTTACGGGCGCGTGGTGGCGCTTCGACCAGCCGTAAGGAGAGACTGGAGAGCAGATCGTCCCGGCGCGAGCCACGCGCCGCCGGCGTACAAGGAGGCAGTCCGTGCCGCACGTCCTGGTCCTCAACGCGTCGTACGAGCCCCTCGGCGTCGTACCGCTCCGCCGCGCGCTCGTCCTCGTCCTGGAGAACAAGGCAGTCTCCCTGGAGGAATCCGGCGCCTTTCTGCACAGCGCGACACGGGTCGTCCCCGCGCCCAGCGTGGTCCGGCTCAAGCGCTTCGTGCGGGTCCCCTACCGGGGGCCCGTTCCGCTCACCCGTCGCGCGCTGTTCGCCCGCGACGGGGGCCGCTGCATGTACTGCGGCGGCGTCGCCACCAGCGTCGACCACGTGATCCCGCGCAGCCGGGGTGGGCAGCACGTGTGGGACAACGTGGTCGCGGCGTGCCGCCGGTGCAACCACGTCAAGGCCGACCGGCACCTGGTCGATCTGGGGTGGCGGCTGCGGCACCAGCCGGCTCCGCCGTCCGGTCTGGCCTGGCGGATCATCGGCACGGGCCACCGGGACCCCCGGTGGATGCCGTACCTCGAACCGTACGGCGCCCAGGACGCCCTCACCCGCACCGCCGCCTCCTGACCCCACCCGGCCCCGCCGCCTCGGGCCGAGGGCGGCCCCCCGGCCCGGGTTGTCCTGCGGCCCGCCGCTCCACGTCGCCTCAATCGCCGGCGGGGCTGACAGTGGCTCCTGGCCCGGGGTTGGCCTGCTGCCCGCGACTCCGCTTCGCTGGGTTTGGCTCCGTGGTGCGGGCGTGCGCACGTCGGGCCGGGGTTGGGCCGGTGGCTCGGGGGCCGTTCCGCGGGCCCGTACCGCATCGCCTCAATCGCCGGCGGGACTAGGTTTGGCTTCGCCCTGCCCGCATGCGGGACGGGTTTGGCTTCGGCCTGCCCGCATTCGGAGTGGGATTGGCTTCGCCCTGCCCGCATCCGGGCCGGGGTTGGCTTTGCTTTGGCCGTACCCCGGGGCTGGGGTGGGTCGGTCGGCCGGGTGGGTGGGGTGTGGACACTGCGGTGGTGAGTCGAGGATGAGCGGTCACCGCCGGGGGCGTACCGGATGCGGCCAGGATCCGCGAGCCGAGACGAACCTCCGGAGTGGCCGCGCCCCACCCGCCCCACCAACCGACCCCGCCCCAGGGCACCACCCCCAGCCCCGCCGGCGCTTGAGGCGCCGCGGAGCCCCGGGCGGCAGCCCAACCCCGGGCCAGGGTGCCACCGTCAGCCCGCCGGCGCTTGAGGCGCCGTGGAGCCGCGGGCGGCAGCCCAACCCCGGGCCAGGGGGCCACCGTCAGCCCCGCCGGCGATTGAGGCGGCGGGGCCGGGAGCCGTCAGGGGGCTACCGCGTAGGCCTCCGCCGAGAAGAGGCTGCAGCCGTACCGCGTCGCCCGCCGCTCGCAGGTGATGCGGAGGTAGCGCGCCGGGACCGACGCGTCCAGGCGGGTGGATTCCACGCCGCCGCGCGAGGACGTCACCGTGGCCGCGCGGTGCCACGTCACGCCGTCCGCGGACGTCTCCACGCGGTACGCCGAGGGGTACGCGTCCTGCCAGTGCAGCACCAGCAGCCCGAGCCGCGCCGGAGCGGCCAGCTCCGCCTGCCACCAGGCGCCGTCCACCGGCGGGGACGACCACCGGGTCGTGGCCGAGCCGTCGACGGCCGCCGAGGCGGGGAAGGCCGGCGTCTCGTCCCCGGAGGACGAGGCCCGCGCCGAGCGCAACAGGTCCGGCCCGCCCACCCGCGGCACGGCCCGCACCGTCAGCGTCCGCGTCTGCCCGGCGAACACCACCGGCACGCGGTAGCTGCCGGCCGCAGTGCCCGCCGGCACCGCCACCGACACGGGCACCGCCACCCGCGTCCCCCGCGGCGCGCGCACCTCGGACGGCAGCCGCACCTCGACCCCGGCCGGTGCGGCCGCGGCCAGCGGCCCCCGTACCTCGCCGGGCCGCAGCGCCGACACCTCCGCCGTGACCGTCTTCGCGGCCCCGCCGATCTCCACGTCCACCGACTCCGGCAGCTCGAAGGCCGCCTCCGGCCCGTCCGCCGGCCACGCCACCACCTGGTGCACGTTCGGCGCCTCCCCGGCCCACGACAGCCGGACCGCGTCCGCGGCGAGACCGCCGACGTCGGCCTGGGTCCAGCCGGACGCGGACGCGTCGGCCACCTTCCGCCAGCCCTCGCCCGGCACGTGGGCCTCCACCGCCGCGCCCCGTGCACCGGCCGGCAGCGGGTCCGTCATCACGGTCACCGCCGACAGCGGACGCACCGCGTCCAGCTTCACCGTCCAGGCGCCCGCCTCGTGCGAGACGGTGCCCGCCTGCCGGGCCGCGCCCGTCCACGCGTCGGCCTCGGCGACGGCCCGCGCGAGGAAGGGGTCCAGCACGGAGGCGTCCACCCGCGCCGAGCCCCCCGCCGCCGCCAGCGTCCGGCGCGCCTCGGCCAGGGCCTGCGCGCTCCGCCAGGCAGCCGCCCCGTCCCCGCGGGTCTGGGCGCGCAGCAGGTCCACCGCGAGCTCGCCGGCCGTCCCGTACGCGGAGAGCCGCGCCAGCCACGGCCCGGCCTCGTCGGAGACCCCGGACATCCCCGCGAGCCGCTCGGGCGCCTCCCGCATGGCCGTGAACGCGGCCCGCAGCCGCTCCCCGGCCTTCGCGTCCCCCGCGGCCCGCCGCTGCCAGAACTCCTCCATCAGCGGCCGCAGGTACCCGGACTCCTGCTGGGCCAGCCCGGACGAGGCCGTGTTCCCGGCCAGCGCAGCCAGGGACTTGCGCGTGGCCTGGTCCGGGCCGGCCAGCTCGGCGACGGCCGCCGCCCAGGAGTCGCCGGCCCGGTAGCCCCCCGGGTTCCAGGCGAAGTCGGCGGCGGTGAACAGCGGGATCCGCGACAGCTCGGCCTGCGGCATCGCGTTGGCGAGCAGGGCCGCCGAGCCGCCGGCGACCGCCGGTTCCCGACCGGTGTAGGGGCCGAGGAAGATCCGGCCCGGGTCCCAGTCGTTGACCGGGTAGTTGTCCATCGTGACGAGCCGGTGCTGACCGAAGGCACCCCGCGCCCCGGCCAGTTCCCTGCCGGTGATGGTGCGGGGCACGACGCCCACGCCCGTCCAGGCCACCTCCACCCGCCCGTCGAGCCGTTCGGCCAGCGCCGTGCGGTACTTGGTCGCGCCGTTCTGGTGGTACTCGGTCGGCAGCAGCGACAGCGGGGCCGCGCCCGGATGCCGCTCGGCGAGGTGGGCGGCCAGTTCGCCCGCGACCTCGGCGTGCGCCTTGGCGGCGGCTGCCGGCCCCTTCCCGTACCGCACGCGGTCCGCGCGGCAGCCCCACTCCGAGTAGCTGACGTCCTGGAACTGCACCTGGAACGCCCGGAAGCCCAGGTCCCACATCGCGTCGAGCTTGCGGGCGAGCGCCGCCCGGTCCTCAGCCGAGGCCAGGCACATCGACTGCCCCGGCGCCACGGCCCAGGCCAGCACGACCCGGTTGGCGCGGGCCCGGTCGGCCAGCGCCCGGAACTCCTGCTGCTGCTCCTGCGGGTACTCCGCGCGCCATTCGGTGGTGCGGTACGGGTCGTTGCCGGGGGCGAGGAGCAGCCGGTTCTGCTTGGTGCGGCCCATGAAGTCCAGCTGGGCGAGCCGCTGCTCCTGTGTCCACGGCTGCCCGTAGAACCCCTCGGTGATCCCGCGCACCGGCGCGGTCGGCCAGTCCCGTACGAGCACCCCGGGGACCTTGCCCGCGCCCGCGGCCAGCAGCTGGCGCAGGGTCTGCGCGCCGTGGAACAGCCCGTCCTCGCCGGTGCCGGCCAGCGCGACCGTGTCCCGGCCGGCGGCCTTGCCGACGGCCAGCCGGTAGCCGCCGTGCGGCAGGTCCCCGGCCGCGGTGGCGCCCAGCGCGCGCAGCGCCTCCTCGGCGCCGGGGCCCTGGAGCCGTACGACGGTGCCGTGTTCGGGCAGCGGCGCACCGGGCGCCGGCTCGTGCAGGGTGCGTACGCCGGCGGCGCGCAGGGCGGTGCGGACCAGTCCGACGGCGTACGGGTCGGCGTCCGGGGCCGCGACGAGCACGGCCTGCTCGCCCAGCGGGACCTCCCGGGCCGCGTCGGCGGCCATGGACTGGGGGCGCGGCCACACGGCGGGGCCCTCGGCGGCGGTCCGCGGCGCGACCGCCCCGGGATCGAGCAGGGGAGCCGCCGCGGCACCGGCGGCTCCCGCGGCGCCGGCGGCTGCCGGGCCGGGGCCGCCGGCCGGGTCCGGCGCGCTCGCGCCGGCGAAGGCCCCGGGAGGCCCGGAGACCACCGACGATCCGCTCAGCAGCGTCCCGATCACGGCAGCGGCCGCAGCCGTGGCCAACTTCCTGCCCCTGAGCTGCACCAAGCCTCCTCGTGCCGAGGTGTCACCCGCTCGTACGAATGAGCCCGAGCCCACCACCCGTGCGGCCGGAGTGTCAATGCGGGCGGGTGTTCTGACCCGGAACCGCCAGGAATGCCGGGCGGCGCGCTGGGTATGGCTGCGATGTCGACCGGCGGTGTTCCATGGTCACTGACCCACCCTCATACGCCGTACGGACAAAGGAGTGGCACCCCCGTGAAAGCCGACGCCGCCGTGGACACCGCAGTGAACGAGCGCACCGACCGCACCGACCGCACGAACCGTCCCCACCGCACCGACCGCACCGACCGCACCCCGCTCCTCGCCCACCTGCCCGCTCAGGCCGGGCCGGCCGAAGGGCCGCTGACCAGCGAGCCCCCGCTCGCCGGGTCGGCGCACGCGCCGCTGACCAGCGAGCCGCCGCTCGCCGACGGGCTGCCGCTGACGAGCGAGCCCACCTCCTCCGCCGCGGCGGCCGCCGCAGGCGACCAAACCCAGGGACACTAGGGACACACATGGACGAACTGGCCCGGCTCGCGGCCCTGCACGGCGTTGCCACCACCTACGAGCCCGCCGAGGGCGTCACCGTCCCGGTCCCGCGGACGACGGTCGCCGCGGTGCTCGGGCAGCTGGGGGTGTGCGCCGACACCCCGGACGACGTGCGGGCCGAGCTGGCCGGGGCGGAGGCGGCCGCCGCGGAGCGCCTGCTTCCGCCGGTCCTGGTCCAGTGGGCCTCCTCGGCGCCCCCCGCCGCACTGGCCGCACTCCCGCCGGGCACGCGACTGCGACTGGAGCCCGAGGAGGTGACGGACTCCGGCCCGTCGGGCCCCGCCGATCCCGCGGATCCGCAGGCCAGGGCCGAAGTCGCGGACGAGACCGACCGGACCGACCCGGCCGCCCCCGCCGACTGGGACCCGCACACCGTCCCGCCGCTCGGCGTCCACACGCTGCACGCCCGCACCCCCGACGGCCGCACCGGCACCGCCACCCTGATCGTGGCCCCCGAACGGGCCCCGGCGGCACCCGAGCGGGCCCACGGGCTGCTCGTCCAGCTGTACTCCCTGCTGTCGGAGCGCTCCTGGGGCATGGGCGACCTCGGCGACCTCGCCGACCTCGCCCGCTGGGCCGGCCGCACCCACGGCGCCGGATTCATCCAGGTCAACCCGCTGCACGCCGCCGTGCCGGGGGCGCCGACCGACCCCTCCCCGTACCGGCCGTCCACCCGCCGCTTCCCCGACCCCGTCCACCTGCGGATCGAGGACGTCCCCGAATACGCCGACTGCCCCGACGCCGAAGCCCTCGCCGACCTCGCCTCCCGCGGCGCCGAACTGCGCCGCGCGGTGCTGGAAAAGGGCGCGCTGATCGACCGGGACGCCGTCTGGGAGCTCAAGCGGGCAGCCCTGGACCTGCTGTACGCCGTCCCGCGCACCCCGGAACGGGAGGCGTCCTACCGGGAGTTCTGTGCGGAGCAGGGCGCGGAGCTGGACGTGCACGCCGTCTGGTGTGCCGGGCACGCCGGGGAGGACCCGAAGGGGCGCGCCGACTTCCACCGCTGGCTGGTCTGGCTGACCGTCGGCCAGCTCACCGCCGCCCAGGAGGCCGCACGCGAGGCGGGCATGGCGGTCGGCATCGTGCACGACCTCGCCGTCGGGGTGCATCCGCAGGGCTCGGCCCTCTTCGGGCCGCCCCTGTACGCCCCGGGAGCCAGCACCGGCGCCCCGCCGGACGCGTTCAACGCCCGCGGCCAGGACTGGAGCCTGCCGCCGTGGCGGCCCGACCGGCTCGCGGCCACCGGCTACGCCCCCTTCCGGGCGCTGCTGCGCGGGGTGTTCCGCTACGCCGGGGCCCTGCGCATCGACCACGTGATGGGCCTGTTCCGGCTGTGGTGGATCCCGGAGGGGGTCCCGCCCGCCGAGGGCGCGTACGTCGCGTACGACGGCGAGGCGATGCTGGCGGTCCTGGTCCTGGAGGCGCACCGGGCCGGCGCCCTCGTCATCGGCGAGGACCTCGGCACGGTGGAGCCGAGAGTGCGTCAGGCGCTCGCCGAGCGCG
>NZ_JBEZVK010000023.1:50033-115564 GCF_040636955.1 Streptomyces sp. NPDC032472 | reverse complement strand
TCGCAGGGTGCAGGTGGTGCCGGTGGGGCTGGAGTTGGCGGGCTCTCGGCGGAGCCGGCTGGGCTTTGGGGCTGCGCCCCAGGCCCTGCGCCTCAAACGCCGGCGGGGCCGGAATTGCCGACCCCCCGTCGCAGGGTGCAGGTGGTGCCGGTGGGGCTGGAGTTGGCGGGCTCTCGGCGGAGCCGGCTGGGCTTTGGGGCTGCGCCCCAGGCCCTGCGCCTCAGGCGCCGACGGGGCTGTAATTGCCGGCCCCCGTCGCAGGGCGTCGGCGGGGCCGGAACCCCCGCCCCCGGGGCCCGGGGCTCAGGCGTCGGTGGGGGCAAAGCGAGCGCAGCGTCAGAGGTAGAGGCCGGCCTCCGGGTCGGTGGGTTGGGGTGGGAGCAGGGGGGACGGGCCGGTCGTGCCGCGGCGGAGGGCGAACAGTTCGGCCAGGGTGGCGCCTTCGCGGGAGACGCCCTCGTCGGTGCCGAGCCACTCCACCGCCTCGCGGTGCGTCAGCCGGCCGACCTCGATGCGGGCCAGGCAGCGCCCGGGCCGGACCACCGCCGGGTGCAGCCGCTCCAGGTCCTCGTTGGTCGTCACGCCGACCAGGACGTTGCGGCCCTGCCCCAGCAGGCCGTCCGTCAGGTTCAGCAGCCGCGACAGCGCCTGGCCCGCGGTGTGGCGGGCCTCGCCGCGGATCAGCTCGTCGCAGTCCTCCAGCAGCAGCAGCCGCCACCGCCCCTTCGCGGTGCCCTCGTCCTCGCCGATCGCGATGTCCATCAGGTAGCCCACGTCGTTGAACAGCCGCTCCGGGTCCAGGACGCAGTCCACCTGGCACCAGTCCCGCCAGGACCGGGCCAGCGTCCGCAGCGCGGAGGTCTTCCCCGTGCCCGGCGGCCCGTGCAGCAGCAGGAGCCGCCCCGCGATGTCGTCCGGGGTGATCTTCATCAGCCGGTCCATCGCCCCGGCCACCGGCGCGGTGTAGTTGGGCCGCACCTCCGCCCAGGTGCCCGCGGTGATCTGACGGGTGGTCCGGTACGGCCCGCGCCGCGGGGACACGTACCAGAACCCCATCGTGACGTTCTCCGGCTGCGGTTCGGGCTCGTCCTGCGCCCCGTCGGTGGCCTCGCCGAGCACTCCGGCGGCGAGCTCGTCGCTGACCGCCGTGACCGTCACGTCCGCGCCCCGGCTCCAGCGGGAGACGAGCACCGTCCAGCCGTCGCCCTCCGCGAGGACGGCGCTGCGGTCGGAGTCGCGGGCCGAGCGCAGCACGGTGGCCCGGGCGGGCAGCAGGGTCGCCTCCGGCTTGACCCGCTCGATGGTGACGCTGCGCGAGTACGGCTGCTCGCCGGACGCGAACCGGCCGAGGAACAGCGCGTCCACGACGTCCGAAGGTGAATCGCTGTCGTCGACATTGAGCCGGATCGGCAGTGCGTCCTGCGGGTTGGCTGACATGGCGCCCATGATCCGGCACGAAGTGGCCCCGTGCACCCGTGTTTCCCCGGATCGGGTGCCCGGGTTCCCCCTTCAAACGCGGTGGCCGTGAAGATTCCGGGCGCAAGTCTGCGCCGAACCTCCTTGGCATGGACACTTCCAGCGCATCCCGGCTCCTTGTACCACGGACTCAGGAGCCACCCAACTCCTGAGTAACCCCCCCACCTCCCCCCACGGAGCCGCACATGCCTCTGCGACGCCCGCGCCGCCTGCCGCGCATCGCCGCCTGGACCTCCTCCCTGTTACTCGCCGCCGGCGCCGCCCTGTTCGGCGCGGGACAAGCAACCGCCGCCACGGCCGACTTCGGCTACGTCGCCCTCGGCGACTCGTACTCCTCCGGCGTCGGCGCCGGGAACTACGACAGTGCGAGCGGCGCCTGCAAGCGCACCTCGCGCGCCTACCCCGCCCTGTGGGCGGCCGCCCACAGCCCTCAGTCCTTCGCCTTCACCGCCTGCTCGGGCGCCCGCACCGGTGACGTGCTCTCCGGTCAGCTCGGCCCGCTGAACTCCGGCACCGACCTCGTCAGCATCACCATCGGCGGCAACGACGCCGGGTTCTCCGACGTCATGACGACCTGTGTGCTCCAGTCCGAGTCCTCCTGCATCAGCCGCGTCAACCAGGCCAAGGCCTACGTCGACACCACCCTCCCCGGCCAGCTCAACCAGGTCTACGACGCCATCCGCGGCCGCGCGCCCGGCGCCCACGTCGTCGTCCTCGGCTACCCCCGCTTCTACAAGCTGAACGGCTCCTGCATCGCCGGCCTCACCGAGGGCGAGCGCTCCGCCATCAACGATGCGGCCGACTACCTGAACGCGGCCATCGCCAAGCGCGCCGCCGACCACGGCTTCACCTTCGCCTCGGTCGTCGGCGCCTTCACCGGTCACGAGATCTGCTCCGCCAGCCCGTGGCTGCACAGCGTCAACTGGACCAACATCGGCGAGTCGTACCACCCCACCGCCGCCGGGCAGTCCGGCGGCTACCTGCCCGTCTTCACCGGCGCGGCCTGACCGGCTCCGTCCGTACGGCGCACGCCGCGGCCGTCACGGCGCGGGCTCCGCGGCCGGCGGCGGTGACACCGTGGCGGCCGGCGAACCGCTCGCACCGGGGGAGGAGGCCCCGCCCGTCGGGGTCTCCTTCTCGCAGGTCACGGAGTACTCCACCCAGGCGGACACCGCCTGCGCCGCCCCGCGCACCTCCAGCCGGACCGCGTCCTCGAAGGTCGCCGCCGGGTAGTACGTGAGCGCGGTGTGCTCCAGCTCCCGGCTCGCGGGCCCGTCCGCCTCAAAGGTGACGGACTGCCAGCCGGTGCCGGAGTTCGCGACGCCGCTGCGGGTCGCCCACCGGTACTCCAGCGCGGCGGGCCCGCGGTCCACCTGGACCGTCCCGGTGAAGGCCGGCGCCCGCGAGGCGGCCGGCGGACAGCTCCCGCGGTAGTCGGCCCGTACGGCGTGCACGGCCACCGTGACGTGCGGCGCGGCCGGCGCCGAGGCCGAGGGTGAAGGGGACGCCGAGGCCGAGGCGGACGAGGGCGCCTGGCCCCCCGACTGCCCCGCCGAGGCCGACGCCGAAGCGGAGGCCGAGGTGGCCGCACCGCCCGCGTGCCCGCCCGACCCCTTCCCGGCCGCACCCCAGCCGTCCTTGAACAGCAGCCAGACCAGGATCCCGACCGCCAGCAGCAGCGCCACGATCCCGGCGGTCAGCACCGCCCCGGCCCGCCCGGAGCCGCCCGAGCCGCCCGAGCCGCCCGGGCCGGCCGCCGGAGCCGTACCGGCCGCGCCGGGCCCGGGCAGCGGTGCGGTCCCGGACACCGGCGCCGGCACCGGCATGGGCAGCGGCGGTGTCGCCCCCGCCCCCGCCGCCCCCGCGACGGCCGTCGGCGACTGCGGCTCCGACACCGGCCCGCCCGCATCCCGTACGGTCCCGCCCGCCCCGATGATCCGCAGCATCCGGGCCGCCTCCGCCGCCGGGAGCCGGTCGTCGGGGTCCTTGCGCAGCAGCCCCTCCAGTACGGGCGCCAGCGGCCCGGCCCGGCGCGGCGGCGGCAACTCCTCGTCCACCACGGCCCGCAGTGTGGACAGCGGCGTGTCCTGCCGGAACGGCGAGACGCCCTCCACGGCGGCGTACAGCAGCACCCCGAGCGACCACAGGTCGGACGCGGGGCCCGGCTCCCGCCCGAGCGCCCGCTCCGGCGCGAGGAACTCGGGGGAGCCCACCACCTCGCCGGTCATCGTGAGCGCCGAGGAGCCCTCCAGGCGGGCGATCCCGAAGTCGCTCAGCACCACCCGGCCGTCGTTGGCCAGCAGCACGTTGGCGGGCTTGACGTCCCGGTGCAGCACGCCCGCCTCGTGCGCCGACCGCAGCGCGGACAGGACCTGCTCGCCGAGGTGCGCGGCCCGCTGCGGGGTGAGCGGGCCCTCCGCCTCCAGGACCTCGGCCAGCGACAGCCCGCGGACCAGCTCCATCACGATCCAGGGCCGGCCCTCCTCGGTGACCACGTCGTAGACCGTGACGACCCCGCGGTGCGAGACCCGGGCCGCCGCCCAGGCCTCCCGTTCGAGCCGGCGGTACATCCGCCCGACCTCGGCGCCGTCCAGCCCGGCCGGGGCCCGTACCTCCTTGACGGCCACCTCGCGGGCCAGGACCTCGTCGCGGGCCCGCCACACGATGCCCATGCCGCCCCGGCCCAGCAGGCCGAGCAGCCGGTACCGGCCCGAGACGACGCGGCCGGAGCCCTCTTCCGCGTCCGTCCCGCCGATGCTGTCAGTCACGCGAGCCCCCAGGTGAGTCCGATGAGTCATCGGGCGGTCACTCCAAGTTAGCGCAGCGCGCGCCGCCCCGCCCCTGCCGCGACGGGACTCGTCCCCCGGCTTCCCTGAAACCCCCTCAGGAGCCGCCGTGCGTGCGGAGAGTAATCGTCGACTCCGCTGAGTAATCGTCAACTCCCCGTCCACATAGGGGTAATTCACACCACCGGGATACCCGAGGACGTAGCGGGGGCGATAGGGTTACCCTGCCCGGGCCGGGTGCCCTCGTACGGGTGGGGAGAGATCATGGAACAGATAGCAATGCGCAGCAGGCCGCCACGCGTGCCTGCCATCACCTGCGGCAGCAGTGCGACCAGCTCGCGCCTCGACCGCCACCTCGCCGTGCTCGGCGGGCCTGCCGTCCCGCACCGCGAGACCGCCGAGGCGACCCTGCTGATGCGCGAACTCACGTCCCGCGACCACACGCACCGTCTGCGGAGCCGGAGCGCGCGCGTGTCGCTCTTCGCGCCGCTGCGCCGGCTGCGTCGCTCGCTCTTCGGCAGCCGCCGTTCGTAAGAACTGTCCCCGACCCCGAGAAGTTTCGCCCCGGCCCTACGCAACCACACCTTCCCGGCGCAGTGTCGTGATCTGCGCGCCCGTCATCCCCAGGGCGCGCAGCAGGGCCTCGGTGTGTTCGCCGAGCGCCGGCACCGCACCCATGCGCGGTGCCGCGCCCCCCGGCAGTCCGATCGGCGGCAGCAGCGCCCGCAGCGGACCGGCCGGTGATCCCACCTCCCGCCAGCGGTCGCGCGCCGCCAGCTGCGGGTGCCGTGCGAGCTGGTCCACCGAGTTCAGGCGGGCGCAGGCGATGCCCGCCGCCTCCAGCCGACCGATCGCCTCGCCGGCGTCGAGCCGGGCCAGCGCCTCGGCCACCACGGCGTCGGTCTTCTCCCGGCCGCGGGTGCGCGCCGCGTTCGTCGCGTACGCCGGGTCCTCGGCCAACTCCGGCCGCTCCAGCACCTGTTCGGCGAGCCGCCGCCATTCGCGGTCGTTCTGTACGGACAGCAGCACCCGGTCGCCGTCCGCCGTCGGGTAGGCGTCGTACGGGGCGATCACCGCGTGCGCGAGGCCCGTGCGCGCGGGCTGGCGGCCGCCGTGCATCGTGTGGTGCAGCGGGTGCCCCATCCACTCGGCGAGCGCGTCGAGCATGGAGACCTCCACCCGGCCCCCGCGCCCGGTGACCCCGCGCCGCACCAGCGCCGCGAGGACGCCCGAGAAGGCGTACATGGCCGCCGCGATGTCCGCGGCCGGGATGCCCGCCTTGACCGGCTGCTCGGGAGTGCCCGTCACCGAGACCAGGCCCGCCTCGCACTGCACGAGCATGTCGTAGGCGCGCTTGTGCGCGTACGGGCCTTCCGCGCCGTAGCCGGAGACGTCCACCGCGATCAGCCGCGGGTGGCGCGCGCACAGCGCGGCCGAGTCCAGGCCGAGTCGGGCGGCGGCGCCGTGGGCGAGGTTCTGCACGAACACGTCGGCGCCGTCGAGCAGGCCGTGCAGGATCTCCAGGCCGCGCGGGTCCTTCAGGTCCAGCGCGATGGACTCCTTGCCGCGGTTGGCCCACACGAAATGCGAGGCGAGCCCGCCCGCGGCCGTGTCGTAGGCCCGGGCGAAGTCGCCGCCGTCGGGCCGCTCCACCTTCACCACCCGGGCGCCGAGGTCGGCGAGCTGCCGGGTGGCGAACGGCGCCGAGACCGCCTGCTCGACGGCGACGACGGTGACCCCTTCGAGGGGCAGCGGATCCACGGGCTGCGGGTGCGTGTCAGGTGCCATGGGGCCTGCCTACCGGCTCGGACCCCGCCCTGTCACCGGGTCCGGTGCCGGTATCCGGTGCTTCGTGTGGAATTTCCGCGTCCCGTGGGGCCGCCGTCGGTCGGTCGGTCTGCTCCGGCGCGTCAGTCCCGGCCGCGGGCGAAGCGGCGAGTGGCCGGCGGCGCGAAGAGGACCAGCAGGAGCAGCGACCAGGCGACGGCGCCCGCGACGGGGTGGGCCGCCGGCCAGGCGGCTCCCGCGGCGGCCTCGCCGCCCGCGTTCCCGCACAGCGCCCGCACCGCGGTGGCGACGGAGCTGATCGGGTTCCACTCCGCGACCGTGCGCAGCCAGCCGGGCAGCCCGGCGGTCGGCAGGTACGCGCTGGACAGCATCGGCAGGACGAAGGTGGAGCTGCCGAGCTGCCCGGCCGCCTCCTCGCTCTTGCTGAGCAGGCCGAGGTACGTGCCCACCCAGGCGGTCGCGAACCGGAACAGCATCAGCACGCCCAGCGCCCCGAGCGCGCCCGGCAGTCCGTTCTCGATCCGCCAGCCCATGGCGAGGCCCACCAGCATCAGCGGCACCAGCGACACCGCCGTGGTCAGCAGATCGGCGGCCGTCTGCCCGAGCGGCACCGCGGCGCGACTCATCGGGAGCGTGCGGAAACGGTCCATCACCCCGCGGTGGGCGTCCTGCGCGGCCGTGAACATGCCCGTCATCAGCCCGTTCGCGGCGGTCGCGGCCAGCAGCCCGGGCACCAGGAACTCGCGGTACTCCGAGCCGGGCATGGCGAGCGCGCTGCCGAACACGTAGCCGAAGAACAGCAGCATCATGATCGGCATGGTCTGGGTGAGGACCAGCAGCGCGGGCGCGTGCCGGGCCTTCTGGAGCTGGCGGGTGAGGACGGCGGCGCCGTCCGACAGCAGGGCGGCGGCGCTCATGCGGCGGGCTCCTTCGCGGTGAGGGGCGCGGGCGCGCCCGGGGTGTCGTCGGCTCCGGTGGCGCCGTGTCCGGCCTCGCGGACGCGGGTCAGGCGCAGGAACACCTCGTCGAGGGTGGGCGGGCGCAGGCTCGCGTCGGTGACCGGGATCCCGGCGGTGTCGAGGGCGCGGATGATCCGGGGCAGGGTCAGCGCGTGGTCCAGGACGGTGACCCCGGCGGTCAGCCGCTCCGCGTCGAGCACGGGCCGGCCGCCGGTGAGCTGGTCGAGGACCACGGCCGCGCCCGCGAGCGCGGCGGGCTCGGCGACGGTGACCTCGGCGTGGGCGCCGATCCGGGCCTTGAGCTCGGCGGGGGTGCCCGTGGCGGCGGCCCGGCCGCGGTCGACGACCACGATGTCGTCGGCGAGGCGGTCGGCCTCCTCCAGGTACTGGGTGGTGAGCAGGACCGTCGTCCCCTCGTCGGCGAGGGCGCGCACCGCCGTCCAGATGTGCTCGCGGGCTGCCGGGTCGAGGCCGGTGGTCGGTTCGTCGAGGAAGAGCACCCGGGGCCGGGTGATCAGCCCCGCGGCCAGGTCCAGGCGCCGGCGCATGCCGCCGGACCAGGTGGAGGCCACCCGGTCGGCCGCCTCGTCCAGCCCGAAGCGGTCGAGCAGCTCGTCGGCGCGGGCCCGCCCCGGCGCGCCGCGCAGGCCGGCGAGCCGGGCGAACAGCCGCAGGTTCTCCCGGCCCGTCAGGTCCCCGTCGACCGAGGCGTACTGGCCGGTGACCCCGATCGCCCGGCGGACGGCCTCCCCGGCGCGCACGACGTCGTGTCCGGCGACCAGGGCGCGGCCGGCGGAGGGCCGGGTGAGCGTGGTGAGGATGCGGACGGCGGTGGTCTTGCCCGCGCCGTTGGGGCCGAGGAGGCCGCAGACCGTGCCCTCGGGGACCGCGAGGTCGAGGCCGCGCAGCGCATGGACCTCACCGAAGCGCTTCTCCAGGCCCTCACTCAGTACAGCGTACGTAGTTGTTGTCATGGGCGGCACCCTAGCGCATTACGTACGGCGTACGTAACTAGGATGGTGGCGAGGTGATGACCGATGACAGCCAGCGGGCGACCCGCTGAACCCGAGGTGATCTGGGCCCGCCCGCAGCGCGCCGGCCGCGGCCCGCGGCCCGCGCACACCCGCGGGTCGATCGCGGCCGAGGCGGTGCGGATCGCCGACGCGGAGGGGATCGACGCCGTCTCCATGCGGCGGGTGGCGGCCGGGATCGGCGCCGGGACGATGTCCCTGTACAACTACGTGCCGCGCAAGGAGGACCTGTACGAGCTGATGGTCGACGCGGTCAGCGGCGAGTACGAGCTGAGCCCGCCGACCGGGGACTGGCGGGCCGACCTGCTGGCCCTGGCCCGCCAGACGCGGGAGCTGATGCACCGCCACCCGTGGCTGCCCCGGCTGCTGTCGCCGGTGTACGGCTTCAGCCCCCACGCCCTGCGCTACCTGGAGCACAGCCTGGACTGCCTGGCCCCGCTGGAGGTGTCCGGCGGGGAGAAGCTGGAGCTCGTCGCCGCGGTCAACGGGACGGCGGCGACCTTCGTGGCGAACGAGCTCGCCCTCGCCGAGCGGGCCCGCTCGCTGCCGTGGAGCGAGGCCGCCGAGGAGGGCGTACGGATGGCCTGGCTGGGCTCCCGCCTGGCGAGCGGTGACTACCCGCGGCTCGCGCAGGCCCTCGCCGACAGCCACCCGGTGACCGAGGCGACCGCCGACATGGCCGCTGTCTTCGACCGCCTGGTGACCCGGCTGCTGGAGGCCTGGGACCGGACCTGAGGGCCGGGGGCCGGGGGCCGAGGGCCGAGGGCCGCGGGCTGAGGCGGCCGGAACCCCGGGCGGCGGAGGCCCGCGGCCTGTCAGAGCAGGGCGAACTGGCCGCCCGGGCCCTCCTCCTGGTGGTCCAGCACCGATGCCGGACGGCGGGCCCAGTCCGGCACCGGCAGCACCCCGGCGGCCGCCAGCTCGCCGCGCGTGAGCGGCGGCCCGGCCGTGAAGGCCTCCCGCTCCCCGGCCAGCCCGGCCAGCAGGGCGAGGGTGGTCACCAGGGCCAGCAGCTCCGAGGTCCAGGCCTGCGGCCACTGGGCCGGGCCCAGCGCGTCCAGGCCCTCGGCCTGCGGGTCCCGGTGCGCGCAGCGGGCCGCGAACCAGGCCTGCAGCACCCGCGTCCCGCCCTGCACCTCGTACTCCCAGGCCTCCCGCGGCACCGGCGAGACCGTGCCCGCCCCGAGGCTCAGCGTCTCGGTCTCCGGGTCGTACTCCAGCGCGCCGGGCCAGGCCCCGACCGCGGAGCGGACGTACGGCCGGCGCCCGCCCGGCAGCCGCGGCGCCTCGCCCCCGGGCCCGCCGCGCAGCTGGACCGCGAGCAGCCGCCGGCCCAGCTCCACCCCGGCCCGCCAGACCTCGGGATCCGCCGTGAGGGGGACCTCGTACCCGCGCAGGCCCGGCCGGCCCGCGGCGAGGATCCAGCACAGCACGTCCCGCGGGGCGACCGGGGCGCCGTAGCGCTCGGCCAGCAGCGCCGGCAGGCCCGGCGCGAGGTTCGGCTCGGCCCCGCCGGGGCGGCGGTACAGCGGGCGGATCCCGCCGATCCGGCCGACCGGCAGGTGCGCGGTGGCCAGCAGGCCCGCGCCCGGGGTCTCGACCGCGAAGAGCTGGTGCCCGTCCCGGACCCGCCACAGCTGCGGCCGGGCGGTGTCGATCAGCCGCTGGTCGGGCAGCAGCCACTGCTCGTCGAAGGGGGCGCGCAGCACCCGTACGGGCTCCGGGCAGGGGCCGGGCGCGTCGGCGAAGCCGGAGGTGGAGGCGGAGCGCTGGCCGGGCAGCGCGGCCGCCCCGGCGGTGGCCGACCGGAGCCGGGTCGGCCGGAACAGCCGCTCCTGCTCCGCGGCTTCGGCGCCGGCCAGGACCGCCCAGCGGGTGCGCAGGGTCGCCGGATCGGGGGCGGCGACCCAGTCGCGGCCCAGGCGCGGGCCGCTCACGGCCCAGGGCATCAGCTCGTCCAGCAGCAGGGCCGGCAGCGGTAGGTCAGCGCTCACCCGGCAGATGGTAGCGACGGGCCCCGGCGGCCGCGGCGGCCCGCGCAGCTGTGTCCGGACCGAAGCGTTACGCTCCTTATGTATGGAAGATCCGCATGTGCGAAGGTCCGCATGTGCGCCTCCCGGAGAGCCGAGGAGTGGTCATGAGCCAGTACGACGAATACTCGACTCCGTCGCAGGCCGAAGGCGAACGGCTCGACGAGGACATGGACGAGAAGGAGAAGAGGGCGGCCCACCACCCCCAGACCCAGCGCACCACCCCCTCGCAGGCGGAGGGCGAGCGCAGCGCCGAGGACGACGAGAAGTAGGGCCGGGCGCGACGAGAAGCAGGCAGGGCCGGGCGCGACGAGAAGCAGGCAGGGCCGAGGGCGCCGCACAGCAGGGCTGTCGCCGGCCGTCAGTGGGCGTCGACGGTCACCGTGAAGGAGAACCGGTCGCCCCGGTACCGGATCCGCGCCACGTCCACGACCCGGCCGTCCTCGTCGTACGTGACGCCCGTGTAGTGCAGGATCGGGCTCAGCAGCGGCACGCGCAGCAGCTCCGCCGTCTCCGGGTCGGCGAGCCGCGCCTCGACCGTGTCCGTGATCCGGCTGATCCGCACCCCGACCACGTCCCGCAGCACCTTCGTCATCGGCCAGCGCACCAGGTCGTCCAGGTCGACCGCCTCCGCGATCTCCGGACGGACCGCGTTCTCCGCCCAGTTGGTCGGCTCGCCGCTCTCGCCGTCCTGGCGCAGGCGCCGGTACGTGACCACCTCGGCCGTGTCCGGGAAGTGCTCCAGCAGCTCCCCGGACACGGCCGTGCGCGCGTGGCCGAGCACCGTCGTACGGTCGCCCGACTGCTGTGCCACGATCGCGTCGACCGAGCCCAGCAGCCGCACCGGCGCCCCGCGCCGCGCGCCCGGCTCGATGAACGTGCCGCGCCGCCGGTGCCGGCTGATCAGCCCCTCGCCCTCCAGCTCCTTGAGCGCCTGCCGCATGGTCAGCACGCTCACCCCGTAGTGCTCGGCGAGCTGCTCCTCGGTGGGCAGGCGCAGCGAGGCGTCCGGCGTGCGGCCCAGTATCGAGGCGCGCAGCGACTGCGACACCTGGTACCAGAGCGGCAGCTTCCGGTTGAGCACCAGCGAATCGGGGGCGAAGGCGGTCACGGGTGGTTCTCCGTAGGGACGAGGTGTGGGGCCCGCGGCCCCTCCCGGCGGTGGCCGGGGGAGCATCTTAGGCGCGGAAGTGACGCTCCAGACCCTGCCAGACGTCGTCGTAGCCCTGCTGGAGGTGCTCGGCGCCGGCCGCCTGGGGGGTGGTCGTGATCGGCCAGCGGGTCTCGAACATGAAGGCCAGGCCGTCGTCGATCTTCTGCGGCTTCAGCTCGGCGGCGCTGGCCCGGTCGAAGGTCTCCCGGTCCGGTCCGTGGGCGGACATCATGTTGTGCAGCGAGCCGCCGCCGGGGACGAAGCCTTCGGCCTTGGCGTCGTACGCACCCTCGATCAGGCCCATGTACTCGCTCATCACGTTGCGGTGGAAGTACGGCGGGCGGAAGGTGTCCTCGCCGACCAGCCAGCGCGGGGCGAAGACCACGAAGTCCACGCCCGCCAGCCCCGGCGTGTCGGAGGGCGAGGTCAGCACCGTGAAGATCGAGGGGTCCGGGTGGTCGTAGCTGATGGAGCCCAGGACGTTGAAACGGCGCAGGTCGTAGACGTACGGGGTGTGCGTGCCGTACCAGGCCACCACGTCCAGGGGGGAGTGGTCGTAGGTGGCGGACCACAGGTTGCCGCAGAACTTGTTGACCACCTCGGTCGGGCGGTCCTCGTCCTCGTACGCCGCCACCGGGGCCCGGAAGTCGCGGGCATTGGCCAGGCCGTTGGCGCCGATGGGGCCGAGGTTCGGCAGCTCGAACGGCTGGCCGTAGTTCTCGCAGACGTACCCGCGCGCGTCGTCGTCGAGCAGCTCGACGCGGAAGCGGACGCCGCGCGGGATCAGGGCGACCTCGCCGGGGCGGGCGGCGAGCAGGCCGAGCTCGGTGCGCAGCAGCAGGCCGCCGCGCTCGGGGACGATCAGCAGCTCGCCGTCGGAGTCGCTGAACACCCGGTCGGTCATGTCGGCGTTGGCGGCGTAGAGGTGGATGGCCATGCCGGTGCGCTGGGTGGCGTCGCCGTTGCCGCCGAGCGTCCACAGGCCGGCCAGGAAGTCGGTGCCGGTGGCCGGGGCGGGCAGCGGGTTCCAGCGCAGGCGGTTGGGGTCGGCCTCGGCGTCGGTGAACGGCGCGGTGCGCAGGGCGCCGTTGTCGGTGCGGGTGAACCGCGGGTGGGCGGCGGAGGGGCGGATCCGGTACAGCCAGGAGCGGCGGTTGTGGCTGCGGGGCTCGGTGAACGCGCTGCCGCTGAGCTGCTCCGCGTACAGGCCGAGGGGGGCGCGCTGGGGCGAGTTGCGGCCGTGGGGGAGTGCGCCGGGGACGGCTTCCGAGCTGTGCTCGTTGCCGAAGCCGGTGAGGTACTCCAGGGCCTCGGCCGTCTTCCTGGCCTGCTCGCTCATGAGTGCTTCCGCTCTGTCGAAGGAATCCTATGGCCGACAGTAGGATTCCCCGGCGCGCGCGTCAATGGCGTTCGGGGCCGGGGGTGGGGCGGTGGGGTCGGATGGGGTGCGCCGAGGGGGGCTCCGGATTGGGTGCGTCGCGGGGGGTCCCAAAAGATGAACATTGCTCTACTCTCTCGCGCATGTCGTGGACCTCGTGGACCTCGTGGACGTCGTGGACGTCGTGGACGTCGTGGACGTCGTGGACGTCGTGGACCCGGACCCCATGGACCCTGCGGAGCCCCCGGACCCGCAGGCTCCGGCTGCCCGCCGCCGCGCCGACGGCGCTCCTCGCCGCCGTCGCCGCCCTCCTCGCCCTCGGCGCCCTCCTCGCCGCCGCGCCCGCCGCCCGCGCGCACGAGGAGCGCCCCGTGGCCCTCCCCGACGGCTCCGGCTCCGTACCCCAGTACCGGCAGGCCGAGCCCGACCTGCTGGTCTGCAAGACCGACCGGCCCGCCTTCGAACGCCGGATCTCCGCCTTCCCCGAAGCGCTGCGGCAGCGCAACCTGGCCCTGTACGAGCGGTGCGAGAAGAGCGGCTACCGGCACCTTCAGGAGGCCGTCGACGCCGTGGACCGGCCCGGCATGAACATCGCGATCCTCCCCGGCCTGTACGAGGAGGAGCCGTCACTGCCGAAGCCGACCGGGGAGTGCGCCGCGCTGAAGGCCCCGAACTCCGCGCTCGGCTACCAGATCCTGTCCTACGAGCAGCAGGTGCAGTGCCGGCACAACCAGAACCTCGTCGCGATCCTCGGCAAGACGAACCTGCAGATCGAGGGCACGGGCGCCTCCCGCCTCGACGTGGTCATCGACGCGAAGTACCAGAAGCTGAACGCCATCCGCGCCGACAAGTCCAACGGCATCTACTTCCGCAACTTCACCGCCCAGCGCACCACCTTCAACTCCCTGTACGTCCTCGCCGGCGACGGCTTCGTCATCGACGACGTGCTGACCCGCTGGAACGACGAGTACGGCTTCCTCACCTTCGCCAGCGACCACGGGCTGTACAAGAACTGCGAGTCGTACGGCAACGGCGACTCCGGCATCTACCCGGGCAGCGCCTCGAACATCAACGACGGGCGCGGCTACGACGTGCCCCGCTACTCCATCGAGATCACCGGCTGCCGCAGCCACCACAACATGGTCGGCTACTCGGGCACCGCCGGGGACTCGGTATGGGTCCACGACAACGAGTTCGACCAGAACATGGGCGGCGCCTCCATGGACAGCGCCTTCCCCGGCCACCCCGGCCTCCCGCAGAACCACGCCCGCTTCGAGCGGAACCTGATCCACGACAACAACGCCGACTACTACCACCACGTCGCCGACGGCACCTGCGCCAAACCGCCGATCGAGCGCGGCTACGAGCAGGGCGTGGTCTGCCCGCAGATCTCCATGCCGCCCGGCACCGGGATCATCACCGCCGGCGGCAACTGGAACGTCTACGAGCACAACTGGGTGTACGGACACCGGCGCGCCGGCTTCTTCCTCTCCGCCGTGCCGGCCTTCATCCGGGGCGAGAACGCCTGGTCGAAGCAGGCCGACACCTCCCACCACAACCGGTACGCCGGCAACGTCCTGGGCCGCGACAGGTCCGGCGCCTCCCGGCCCAACGGGATGGACGTCTGGTGGGACGGCCAGGGCCGCGGCAACTGCTGGCAGTCCGGACCCGACGGCTCCACCCCGGGCGCCCTCCCGCAGTGCGGGGAGCGCCGGGGCGCGGTGTCGGGCGGCTCGGCCCGCCTGGTGGGCGAGCCCGTGAAACTCGCCCAGCTGCTCGTCTGCGCCGACTACAACGTCCAGGCCCGCCGGCTCCCGGCCGGCTGCGACTGGTACGGGGCGCGCGGCACGGCCCGCGTGGAGACCCAGATCGCCCTGGCGGTGGCGGCGGTGCTGCTCCTGGTCGGCGGGGTGCTGTGGTGGCGCCGCCTGCGCCGCTCCCGCCTGGGCACGGCGGCGACGCTGCTGGGCCTGGCCGGACTGGCCCTGGACGTGGCCGGCTCCACCCTGCCGCTCACCGCCACCGCCGTCCCGGCGCTGGCCCTGCTCCTGCTGGGCCTGTGGTGGACGGGCGCGGGCCTCGCCCTGCAGGCCGACCGCCCCTGGCTGGCGCGGCTGACCCTGCTGCTGGCGGCCCTGACCCTGCTCGACGCCTTCGACAAGGGCGTCCTGATGCTCCCCTGGACCCCCGTCGGCCCCGCCTGGCCCCGCGCCCTGGTCGCCGTGGTCTGGGCGCTGTGGGCGGTCATCGCCTCGGCCCGCCCGGGCCCGACCCCGGCCGGCCTCGACGGCCCGGGCGGCGACCCCGCCGGCGACCGGGCCCCCGTCCCCGCCCCGGCCGGCCCTGCCGCCGAAGCCACGGCAGCCCCGACCCCGCCCCCCGGAACATGACCCGGCCCACCCGCCGCGAGCACACCCCGCCGCCCGCGGGCCCGGCGGAAGGCAGCGGCGGACTCGACGACAGGAGGCCCGAGGTGCCCGCAGCAACCGCTGCCCCTGCAGCAACCGCCGTGACCGCCCGGCAGGGCGGCCGCCTGCGCACCGCCGCCCTCCTCGCCGCCGTCCTGCTGTTGGCCGGCGGCACGGCGACGGGCTGCGGCGGGCGGGCCACGACCCACCACAAGCCCGGCACCAGCCACGAGCAGGCCACCGGCAGCGTCGGCACCCTGCTCGACGCGCAGGACGGCAGCGGCCACCGGCTGCGCGAGGTCCCCGCCGAGGGCGCACCGCAGGTACGGCTCACGGTCCACCCCGACTCCGAGGACGGCTGGAACCTCCAGCTGGCGGTGGAGCGCTTCCGGTTCACCCCCGACAGCACCGGAGGCGCCGCCCTTCCCGGCGCCGGCCACGCCCACCTGGAGCTGGACGGCCGCAAGCTGGCCCGGCTGTACGGCCCCTGGTTCCACCTGCCGGCCGCGCAGGTCCCCGAGGGCGCGCACACCCTGACCGTCCGCCTCTACGCCGACGACCACACCGCCTGGGCCGTCGCCGGAAAGCCCGTCGAGGGCACGGCACCGCTCACCGCCGCCGCACCGGGCGCGTCCGCCGGCGGCCACGACCACGCCGCACCCCCGACCGGCTCGGCCCCGACCGGCCCGGCCCCGTCCGACGGGTCGGCACAGGCCGGGGCCGACCGCACGGTCACCATCACCGTGCGGGACGGCAGGGTCAGCCCCGCACCCGGCCGCACCGAGCTCAAGCGCGGCGCGCGCATCGCCCTGCGCGTCACCAGCGACCGCACGGACACCCTGCACGTCCACGGCTACGACAAGGAACTCGCCCTGCCGGCAGGCCAGGAGGCCACCCTGGTCCTGACGGCCGACCGCACCGGCCTCTTCGAGGTCGAGACCCACGCCTCCCGCCTCGTCCTGACCCAGCTCCTCGTCCGATGACCCCGCCGACGCCGGCAGGGCAGGCGGTGCCGCCGGAGGCGCTCGCCGGACCCCTGCCGGCCGCTGCGCCCCTGCGCATTCCCGTCCTCGGTCACGGTGGCGTGCTTCACCCCCGTGCCGTCCTCGCCCCCGTTCCCGTGCTCGGCCCCGGGCCCGGCGCGGGCGTCGGTGGGGGCGGCCAGGGCGTGGTCCTTCACCCGGCCGACCCGCTCACCGCGCTCGCGCACGGGATCGGCTCCCAGCACGATCTGCCGATCTCTCCCTTCTACGCATTCGCCGGCGCCTTCACCGCACTGTTCGTCTCCTTCCTCGCCCTCGCCCTGCTGTGGTCCGCGTCCCGGTTCCACGGAGACCGGTCGGGCCTCGCCCTGCCCGTCGGCCTCCAGCGGGCCGCCGACGCTCCCGTCACCCGCGCCGCCCTGCGCGGGCTGGGCCTCGCCGTCTTCCTCGCGCTCGTCACCTCCCTTCTCCTCCGTCCCGACGACCCCGCCCGCAACCCCGGCCCCGGCGCCGTCTACGTCCTGTTCTGGGTGGGCCTCGTACCCGCCTCCCTCCTCCTCGGCCCCGTCTGGGGGCTCCTCAACCCGCTGCGGACCCTGCACCGGGCGCTGCACCGCCTGCTGCCCCGCACCCGGCGCCGCCGACCCGCCCCGCTCCCCGCACGGCTCGGCCAATGGCCTGCCGCCGCCGGACTGTTCGGCTTCACCTGGCTCGAACTCGTCGCCCCCGATCCCGCATCCACCACCACCCTTCTGACCGCTCTTGCCCTCCACACCGCCTGCCAACTCGCCCTCGCCGCCCGCTTCGGCGAGCGCTGGTTCGCCGACGGAGACCCGTTCGAGGCCTACTCCGCCCTGCTGGCCCGGCTCTCCCCGCTCGGCCGGCGCACCGACGGCCGCCTCGTCCTGCGCAACCCCTTCCACGGACTCGACGCGACGCCCGAGCGGCCCGGACTCGTCGCCACCGTCTGCGTCCTGCTCGGCTCCACCGCCTACGACGGCTACAGCGACAACCCTTCCTGGATCGGCACCCTGCAGACCTCCCCCCTCGGCCGCACCCCCACGGCCACCCTCGGCCTCCTGGCCTCCATCGCACTCGTCGCCACCCTGTACTGCCTGTGCGCCGCGGCCACCCGTCTGGTCAGCGGCCCGCACCCCCGCCCGCTGACCGCCTTCGCGCACTCACTCGTGCCGATCGCGCTCGGCTATCTCACCGCCCATTACTTCTCCCTCCTCGTCACCGAAGGACCACGCACAGTAAGCATCGCACTGGGCACTGACAACGCCCCAGAACCCTTGCCCCCCTTGGGTTCCGGCGGCCTCGCCGCCCTCCAGGTCATCGCCGTCGTAGCCGGCCACGTACTCGGTGTGATCGCCGCCCACGACCGTTCCGTGCGCCTCTTCCCGCCCGCCCGGGCCGTCGCCGGCCAACTGCCGCTGCTCGCGCTGATGATCACGTACACCCTCGGCGGCCTCGCCCTGCTCCTGAACTGAGACCGCCGCCGTCCCCGCGCGCCGGGAGCGGCATCATGGACCCCGTGCCCCCCACCCATCCCCTGCGCCGTACGCCCGTCCAGCAGCGCAGCGCCGACCGGCTCGCCCGGATCCTCGACGCCTGCGCCGCACTCCTGGACGAGACCGGCTACGAGAACCTCAGCACCCGCGCCGTGGCCCTGCGCGCCGGAGTGCCGATCGGCTCGGTCTACCGCTTCTTTGGCAACAAGCGGGCGATGACCATCGCCCTTGCCCACCGCAACCTGGACCGCTACACCGAGGGCATCGCGGACCGCCTCGCCGAACTGCCGGGCGCCGGCTGGCGGGCCGTGGTCGACGCCGTGCTGGACGAGTACCTCGCCATGAAGCGGACGGTACCCGGCTTCGCGCTCGTCGACTTCGGCGTGCCCGCCCCGCCCGAGGAGGGGCCGGACGCCGACCCCAACCGGCACGTCGCCGTACGCCTCACCGAGCTGCTCGGCGCACACCTCGGCCTGAGCCCGGACGCCGACCTGGAGCGGGCGGTCCTCGTGGCGGTCGAGGCCACCGACGCGCTGACCAAGCTGGCCTTCCGCAGCGACCCGGCGGGCGATCCCGCGATCGTGGCCGAGATCCGGGCGATGATGCACGCCTACCTGGCCGGTGTCCTCGACTGACCCATCCCGCTTCACGGGTTGCCGCCCGTGTCCGGTCCGGGGCCGCCGGGCCCTCCCCAACATGCGTACTGGTCGGTATGCTCTTGCCGCCCGCGTGCTGCACGCCGCGGGCTGCAGCCTGCTGCCCCCGGGAGAGCCCATGCCCCGCACCGCCCTGCGCATCTGCCCCCTCTGCGAAGCCACCTGCGGGCTCACCCTCACGATCGAGGGCAGCACCGTGACCGGCGCCCGCGGAGACCGCGACGACGTCTTCAGCCGCGGCTTCATCTGCCCCAAGGGAGCGGCCTTCGGCGCCCTCGACGCCGACCCCGACCGGCTGCGCACCCCCCTCGTCCGCCGGGGCGGCCGGCTGCGCGAGGCGACCTGGGCCGAGGCCTACGAGGCCGTCGCCACCGCGATCCCCGCCCTCGTCCGGGAGTACGGGGCCCAGAGCGTCGGCGTCGTCCTCGGCAACCCGAACACCCACACCATGGCCGGCGCCCTCTACCCGCCGCTGCTCCTGAAGACCCTCGGCACGCGCAACCTCTTCACCGCCAGCACCCTCGACCAGATGCCCAAGCACGTCTCCAGCGGGCTCCTCTTCGGCGACCCCTTCGCCATCCCGGTCCCCGACCTCGACCGCACCGACTTCCTGCTGCTGATCGGCGCCAACCCGGTGGAGTCCAACGGCTCCCTGTGCACCGCCCCCGACTTCCCGGGCCGGCTCAAGGCGCTGCGCGCCCGCGGCGGCACCCTCGTCGTCGTCGATCCGCGCCGCACCCGCACCGCCCGCCTCGCCGACCGCCACCTCGCGCCGCGCCCCGGCAGCGACGCCCTGCTGCTCGCCGCGCTCGCCCACACCCTGCTCGCCGAGCGGCTGGCCGCCCCCGGGGAGCTCGCCGAACACCTCCTCGGGCTCCGGGAACTCGCCGAGGCCCTCGGGAGTTTCACTCCTGAGGCCGTGGCCCCCGCCTGCGACCTCACGGCCGCCGAGATCCGCACCCTCGCCCGCGACCTGGCGGCCGCGCCCACCGCTGCCGTCTACGGGCGGATCGGCAGCTGCACCGTCGAGTACGGCACGCTCGCCAGCTGGCTGGTCGACGTGCTGAACATCCTCACCGGCAACCTCGACCGCCCCGGCGGCGCCCTGTTCCCGCTCCCGGCGGCCGGTCCGCGGCCCCGCCCCGCGGGCCCGGGCAAGGGCTTCGCCCTCGGCCGCTGGAGCAGCCGGGTCAGCGGCCACCCCGAGGCCAAGGCCGAACTGCCCATCGCCGCCCTGGCAGAGGAGATCGAGACGCCCGGGAACGGCCGGATCCGCGCCCTCGTCGCCATCGCCGCGAACCCGGTGCTGTCCGCCCCCGACGGGCGGCGCCTCGACGCGGCCCTGGCCGGGCTCGACTTCATGGTGAGCATCGACCCGTACCTCAACGAGACCTCGCGCCACGCCCACGTCGTCCTGCCGCCCCCGCCGCCCGCGCAGAGCCCCCACCACGACTTCGCCTTCAACGGGTTCGCCATCCGCAACCAGGCGCGCTACACCCGCCGCGCCGTCCCGCTGGAGGCGGGGCTGCTCGACGAGTGCGAGATCCACGCCCGCCTCGTCCTCGCCGTCGCGGGCCTGCACGGCGCCGCCGTCCCCGATGCCGCGGCGGCCGTCGACGAGCCCGTGATCCTCGCCGCCCTCGCCAAGGAGGCCGCTGACCCGCACTCACCCCTGCACGGGCAGGACCCGGCCCGCCTCGCCGGCCTGCTCACCGGCGAGAGCGGCCCGGAGCGGCGGCTCGACCTGATGCTCCGACTCGGCCCGTACGGCGACCTCTTCGGCGGCGCCGACCTGCCCGCCGGCGGCGACGCGCGCCCTGACGCGGACGCCCAGCCCGGCGCGGGCGCGCGGCCTGACGCGGACGGCCGCCCCGGCGCGGACGGCCGTCCCGGCGGGGACGGGCGTCCCGGCGGGGACGGGGGCGCGGGTGGGGTGGTGGGCGAGGGGCTGAGTCTGGCGCGGCTGCTCGCGCAGCCGCACGGCATCGACCTGGGCCCGCTGCGGCCCCGGCTCCCGGGCGTGCTGAGGACGCGCAGCGGCAGGATCGAGCTGCTGCCGGACCCGATCGCGGCCGAGCTGCCCAGGCTGCGCGCGGCGCTCGCCGACCGCCCCGCCGCCCTGGTGCTCGTGGGCCGCCGCCACCTGCGGTCCAACAACAGCTGGTTGCACAACGTTCCGGCCCTCATCGGAGGTTCCAACCGCTGCACCCTCCAGGTGAACCCGCAGGACGCCGACCGGCTCGGCCTCACCGAGGGCGGCCGGGCCCTGGTCACCGCCGACGGCGGCAGCCTCGAGGTCCCGGTCGAGGTCACCGACACCGTGCGCACCGGCGTGGTCAGCCTCCCGCACGGCTGGGGCCATGACCGCGAGGGCGCCCGCCTGTCGGTGGCCGCGGCCGAGCCGGGCGCCAACGTCAACCAGCTCCTCGACGGCTCCCGGCTGGACCCGCTGTCCGGCACGGCGGTGCTCAACGGCTTCCCCGTCACCCTCGCACCCCTGCCCTGAGCTGGGGTTTTGCTCGTATTGCTCACGCTCGGACGTCTTGTTGGGCTGCTGCGCGGCCCCCTACGTTCCCTGCATGCTGACCTTCCTCGGCTTCGCCATGATCGCCACCTTCCTGGTCCTGATCATGATGAAGAAAATGTCGCCCATCGCGGCGCTCGTCCTGATCCCGGCGGCCTTCTGCGTGTTCGCAGGAAAGGGGGCGCACCTGGGTGACTACGTCATCGAAGGCGTCGGAAAGCTCGCGCCGACCGCCGCCATGCTGATGTTCGCCATCGTCTACTTCGGCGTGATGATCGACGTCGGCCTGTTCGACCCGATCGTCCGCGCCATCCTGCGCTTCTGCAAGGCCGACCCGGTGCGGGTGGTCGTCGGCACCGCGGTGCTGGCCGCCGTCGTCTCCCTCGACGGCGACGGCTCCACCACCTTCATGATCACCGTTTCGGCGATGTACCCGCTCTACAAGCGGCTCGGCCTCAGCCTCGTGGTCATGACGGGCGTCGCCGCCACCGCCAACGGCGTCATGAACACCCTGCCGTGGGGCGGCCCCACCGCCCGCGCCGCCACCGCCCTCAAGCTCGACGCCGCCGACATCTTCGTCCCGATGATCCCCGCCCTCGCGGTCGGCCTGCTCTTCGTCTTCGGCCTCGCGTACGTCCTCGGCCTCAAGGAGCGCCGTCGGCTCGGCACGCTCACCCTCCCGGCCGCAGCCGCAGCCGCAGCCGCAGGCGTAGCCCCGGCCGCAGCCGACGCCGCGTCCGGGTCCGCGTCCGGTGCAGACGCCGAGTCCGAGGCCGGGTCCGAGGCCGAGTCCGAGGCCGGGTCCGGGTCCGCGTCCGAGTCCGCGGCACGACTGGTCGCCGCCGGCAGGGGCTCCGCAGGGTCCGGCGGCGTCGTGCAGACCCCGGGCGCCCCGCCCGTGGCCACCGCCGCCGGCTCCGACACCGCCCCCGAGGCCCCCGAGGCACCCGAGGCCGTCCCGGCCGGCGGCGCCCCGGAGGGGGACGGGTTCCAGGGCCTCGACCCGCACCGGGCGACCCTCCGGCCCCGCCTGTACTGGTTCAACGCCGGCCTGACCCTGGCCCTCCTCACCGCGATGATCATGGAGTTGCTGCCGATCCCGGTGCTGTTCCTCCTCGGCGCGGCCCTCGCCCTCACCGTCAACTTCCCCCACATGCCCGACCAGAAGGCCCGGATCGCCGCCCACGCGGACAACGTCCTGAACGTCGCCGGGATGGTCTTCGCCGCCGCCGTCTTCACCGGTGTCCTCGGCGGTACCGGCATGGTCAAGCAGATGGCCGACTGGCTCGTCGGCGCGATCCCCGAGGGCATGGGCCCGCACATGGCGCTGGTCACCGGCGTGCTCAGCCTGCCGCTCACCTACTTCATGTCCAACGACGGCTTCTACTTCGGCGTGCTGCCGGTGCTCGCCGAGGCCGGCGCCGCGCACGGCGTCTCCCCGTTGGAGATCGCCCGGGCCTCGCTCGTCGGCCAGGCCCTGCACATGTCCAGCCCGCTGGTTCCGGCCGTCTACGTCCTGGTCGGCATGGCCCGGGTCGAGTTCGGCGACCACACCCGCTTCACCGTGAAATGGGCGGCCCTGACCTCACTCGTCGTCCTCGGGGCAGGGATGCTTTTCGGCATCATCTGAGGCCGCCGGGCCCCGGTGGACCGAAAACCGCCGACGCCGGTTTGTAGGGTGGTCATACGAGGTCAGGTAGGTCAACGCGCTCGCGCGTGCTCGGGAGGAATGCCATGAAGGCCCACGACGGGATGTACATCGGCGGCGAGTGGCGGCCCGCCGCCGGACGCGACCGGATCGAGGTGCTCAACCCGGCCGACGAGCAGGTCATCGGCGGGGTCCCGGCCGGCACCGCCGAGGACGTGGACGCGGCGGTACGCGCGGCCCGTGCGGCATTCCCCGGCTGGGCGGCCACGCCCCCGGCCGAGCGGGCCGCCCTGATCGGGGCGATCCGCGATGTGCTGGTCGCCCGCAGGAGCGAGTTCGCCGAGCTCATCACCGCCGAACTCGGCTCCCCGCTCGGCTTCTCCGAGATGGTGCACGTCGGGGCGCCGATCGCCGTCTCCTCCTCGTTCGCCGAGCTCGGCGCCTCGTACGCCTTCGAGGAGCGGATCGGGAACTCCACCGTGCTCCTGGAGCCGGTCGGCGTCGTCGCGGCCATCACGCCCTGGAACTACCCGCTGCACCAGATCGTTGCCAAGGTGGCACCCGCTCTCGCCGCCGGCTGCACGCTCGTCCTCAAGCCGGCCGAGGACACCCCGCTGACCGCACAGCTCTTCGCCGAAGCCGTGCACGAGGCGGGCGTCCCGGCCGGAGTGTTCAACCTGGTCACCGGGACCGGCCCGGTGGCCGGGCAGGCGCTGGCCGCGCACGAGGGGGTCGACCTCGTCTCCTTCACCGGCTCCACCGCGGTCGGCCGGCAGATCGGCGCCACGGCCGGCGCCGCCGTCAAGCGCGTCGCCCTCGAGCTCGGCGGCAAGTCGGCCAACGTCATCCTGCCCGGCGCCGACCTGGCCAAGGCCGTCGCGGCCGGCGTGGGCCACGTCATGAACAACTCAGGCCAGAGCTGCAACGCGCTCACGCGCATGCTCGTCCACCGCGAGCAGTACGAGGAGGCCGTCGCGCTCGCGGCCGCCGCCGTCGCCAAGTACCCCTGCGGCGACCCCCGCGACCCGGGCACCCGCCTCGGCCCGGTGATCAACGCCAAGCAGCGCGACCGCGTGCGCGGGTACATCGACCGGGGCATCGAGGAAGGCGCCCGGGTCGTCGCCGGCGGTCCCGACGCCCCGCACCCGCACGGCTACTACATCGCCCCGACCGTCTTCGCCGACGTCACGCCCGAGATGACCATCGCCCAGGAGGAGATCTTCGGCCCCGTGCTGTCGATCCTGCCGTACGAGGACGAGGACGACGCCCTGCGCATCGCCAACGGCACCGTGTACGGGCTGGGCGGTGCCGTCTGGGCCGCGGACGAGGAGAGCGCCGTCGCCTTCGCCCGGCGCATGGACACCGGCCAGGTGGACATCAACGGCGGCCGCTTCAACCCGCTCGCCCCCTTCGGCGGCTACAAGCAGTCGGGCGTCGGCCGCGAGCTCGGCCCGCACGGCCTGGCCGAGTACCTCCAGACCAAGTCCCTGCAGTTCTGAGCCCGCGAACAGCCCGAGAGACGGAGTCGTCATGGTCCGCGCCGCCATCCTGCCCGCCGTCGGAGCCCCGCTGGAGATACGGGAGATCGTCCTGCCCGATCCCGGCCCAGGGCAGGTCCGGGTGCGGCTCGCCGCTGCCGGGGTCTGCCACTCCGACCTCTCCCTCACCGACGGCACCATGAGGGTCCCCGTCCCCGCCGTCCTCGGCCACGAGGGCGCGGGGACGGTCCTCGCCGTCGGCGAGGGCGTCACCCACGTCGCGCCCGGCGACGGCGTGGTCCTCAACTGGTCCCCGTCCTGCGGGCAGTGCCACCACTGCTCGATCGGGGAGGTGTGGCTGTGCGCCAACGCCCTCACCGGCGTCGGGGCGGTCTACGCCCACGACGCCGAGGGCACACCCCTGCACCCGGGTCTGAACGTCGCCGCGTTCGCCGAGGAGACGGTCGTCGCCGCCCGCTGCGTGCTGCCCGCGCCCGCCGGGATCCCGCTCGCCGAGGCCGCCCTGCTCGGCTGCGCCGTGCTCACCGGCTACGGCGCCGTCCACCACAGCGCCCGGGTCCGCTCCGGGGAGTCGGTGGCCGTCTTCGGTGTCGGCGGTGTCGGCCTGGCCGCCCTGCAGGCCGCCCGGATCGCCGGGGCCGGCCCGATCGTGGCCGTGGACGTCTCCCCGGCCAAGGAGGAGCTGGCCCGGGCCGCCGGGGCCACCGAGTTCGTCCTCGCCTCCGACACCACCGCCAAGGAGATCCGCGCGCTCACCGACGGGCAGGGCGCGGACGTCGCCGTCGAGTGCGTCGGCCGGGCCGAATCCATCCGCGGGGCCTGGGACTCCACCCGGCGCGGCGGGCGCACCACCGTCGTCGGCATCGGCGGCAAGGAGCAGCAGGTCACCTTCCACGCGCTGGAGATCTTCCACTTCGCCCGCACCCTCACCGGCTGCGTCTACGGCAACAGCGACCCGGCCCGCGACCTCCCGGTGCTCGCCGACCACGTCCGCGCAGGCCGCCTCGACCTCGGCTCGATGGTCACCGACCGCATCACCCTCGACGGGATCCCGGGCGCCTTCGACGCCATGCTCGCCGGCAAGGGCGGCCGCTCGCTCGTCGTCTTCTAGCCGGCCGTCTTCCAGCCGGCCGTCTTCCAGCCGGCCGTCTTCCGGCCGGTCGTCCTCCGCCCGTCGTTCGTCCTCTAGGGCTCCGAGCCTGCGGCGGGACCGGTCGACCGGTCCCGCCGCAGGGCGTCGAACTGCAGGGCCAGGCCGTCCAGCAGGGCGGCCAGGCCGGTCTCGAACGCGCCCTCGTCCACCTCGCGCTGCCGCTCGGCCAGCAGGTGGGCCCGGCCCAGGTGCGGATAGTCCGCGGGGTCGTACGCGGCCTCGTCGTCAGGGAAACCCCGGGCGAACGAACCCACCGCCGAGCCCAGGATGAAGTACCGCATCAGTGCGCCGATCCGCGTCGCCTGCGCGGGCGGCCACCCGGCCGCCGTCATCGCCCCGAACACCGCGTCCGCCAGCCGCAGTCCCGCCGGCCGCCGCCCCGGGCCGCGCGCCAGTACGGGCACGATGTTCGGGTGGTCCGCCAGCGCCGCCCGGTAGGAGTGCGCCCAGTCGTGCAGGGCCTCCCGCCAGTCCTGCCCGGCCCCCGCCTCGAACATCGACAGGTCGACCCGCGCGCTCACCGCGTCCGCCACCGCGTCCAGGATCTCGTCCTTGGTCCGGAAGTGGTTGTACAGCGAGGGCCCGCTGACGCCGAGAGCGGCCGCCAGCCGCCGCGTCGAGACCGCCTCCAGCCCCTCCGCGTCCACCAGCGCGCCCGCCGCCTCGACGATGCGGTCACGGCTGAGGAGGGGCTTGCGCGGTCTGGCCATGCGCCACATAGTAGGGGCCGCCCCAATAAACTACCGGTGCTAGTTAACAGCCCGCTGCCCCCGGAGGTGCCCCGTGAACCTGGAGCTCAGCGAGGAGCAGAGCGCGGTGCGCCGCCTCGCCCGCGAGTTCGGCGAGCGCGAGATCGCCCCGTACGCCGCCGCGTGGGACCGCGCGGAGAGCGTGGACCGCGGCATCGTGAAGAAGCTCGGCGCGCTGGGCTTCCTCGGCCTGACCGTCCCGGAGGAGTACGGCGGCTCCGGCGGCGACCACCTCGCGTACGCGCTCGTCCTGGAGGAGCTCGGGCGTGCAGACTCCGCCGTGCGCGGCATCGTCTCCGTCTCCCTCGGCCTCGTCGCCAAGACGATCGCCGCCTGGGGGAGCGAGGAGCACAAGCACGCCTGGCTGCCGCGCCTCTGCTCGGGCGACGCGCTCGGCTGCTTCGCCCTGACCGAGCCCGGCACCGGCTCCGACGCCGCCAACCTCACCACCCGCGCGGTCCGCGACGGCGACGCGTACCTGCTCAGCGGCGCCAAGACGTTCATCACCAACGGCACCTGGGCCGACGTCGCCCTCGTCTTCGCCCGTACCGGCGGCGCCCCCGGCCACCGCGGGATCTCCGCCTTCCTCGTGCCGACCTCGGCGCCCGGCCTCACCCGCCGCGAGATCCACGGCAAGCTCGGCCTGCGCGGCCAGGCCACCGCCGAACTGGTCCTCGACTCCGTCCGCGTGCCCGCCGCCGCGATGCTCGGCCCCGAGGGCAAGGGCTTCTCCGTGGCCATGTCCGCGCTGGCCAAGGGGCGGATGTCGGTGGCCGCCGGCTGCGTCGGCATCGCCCAGGCGGCCCTGGACGCGGCCGTCTCGTACGCATCCCGGCGCGAGCAGTTCGGCAAGCCGATCGCCGGGCACCAGCTCGTCCAGGAGCTGATCGCCGACATCTCGGTCGACGTGGACGCGGCGCGCCTGCTGACCTGGCGGGTGGCCGACCTCATCGACCGCGGGCAGCCGTTCGCGACCGAGTCCTCCACGGCGAAGCTCTTCGCCTCGGAGGCCGCCGTGCGCGCCGCGGGCAACGCCCTGCAGGTGCACGGCGGTTACGGCTACATCGACGAGTACCCGGCCGGCAAGCTGCTGCGCGACGCCCGCGTGATGACCCTGTACGAGGGGACGAGCCAGATCCAGAAGCTGCTGATCGGCCGCGCCCGCACCGGGGTCTCCGCCTTCTGAGCGGCCGGCTTCCGAGTGCAGGGATGAGTACGGGGCTGAGTACGCGCACGGATGTGGTGCCGGTCACGCCGTCCGATGCTGGCTCCCATGAACGAGACACCGGTCAAGCAGCGGAACACGGCGGCGTACTACGCCCAGGCCGTGGCCTCCTTCGGCATCGCGCTCGGTGCCGTGGCCCTCGGGATCTACCACCTGGCCGTGGACGGCTGGGTCCGGGCCTTCCTCGGCATCGCCGTCCTCTACCTCACCACCTCCGCCTTCACCCTCGCCAAGGTCATCCGCGACCGCCAGGAGCTCACCCAGATCGTCAGCCGGGTCGACCAGGCGCGGATGGAGAAGATCCTCGCCGACTACGACCCCTTCCAGCCGAAGGTCTGAGGGGCGGCGGCCGACGCGCCGACGACGGCTAAGCGCTTGCTCACCCTCCGGTAAGCTGGTCGCTTCCTGCAGTGACGAGAGGGTGGGCGAGCGATGGACAGCGCGGAGGAGACGACCGGCGGCTACCGGCCGTGGTCGGAGGTCACCCCCGACGCGGCGCGGCGGCTGCTCGTCGCCGCCGTCGAGGCGTTCGCCGAGCGCGGCTACCACGCCACCACCACGCGGGACATCGCAGGGCGGGCCGGGATGAGCCCCGCCGCGCTGTACATCCACTACAAGACCAAGGAAGAGCTGCTCCACCGGATCAGCCGGATCGGCCACGACAAGGCGCTCGACATCCTGGAGACCGCCGCCTCCCGCCCGGGCTCCGCCGCCGACCGGCTCGACGCGGCCGTGCGGTCCTTCGTGCTGTGGCACGCCGCGCACCACACCACCGCGCGCGTGGTCCAGTACGAGCTCGATGCCCTCGCCCCGGAGCACCGCTCCGAAATCGTGGAGCTGCGCCGCCAGAGCGACGCCGTCGTGCGCCGCATCCTCACCGAGGGCGTCGCGGCGGGGGAGTTCCACGTCCCGGACGTCCCCGGCACCACGCTCGCCGTCCTGTCGCTGTGCATCGACGTGGCCCGCTGGTTCAACGCGTCGGGCCGGCGCACGCCGGAGGAGGTCGGCGCGCTCTACGCCGACCTCGTCCTGCGCATGGTGGGCGCAGCGGCTCAGAAGTAGTAGCGCGACAGCGACTGCGCCACGCACACCGGCTTGTCGCCGCCCTCGCGCTCCACGGTGACCGTCGCCGCGACCTGGACGCCGCCGCCCGCCTCCGTCACCTCGGTGATCACGGCGGTGGCCCGCAGCCGCGAGCCGACCGGCACGATCGCCGGGAAACGCACCTTGTCCATGCCGTAGTTGATGCCCATCCGCATGCCCTCGACCCGCATGACCTGCGGCACCAGGCTCGGCAGCAGCGACAGCGTCAGGTAGCCGTGCGCGATCGTGGAGCCGAACGGCCCGGTCGCGGCCCGCTCCGGGTCCACGTGGATCCACTGGTGGTCACCGGTCGCGTCGGCGAACAGGTCGATCCGCTTCTGGTCCACCTCCAGCCATCCGCTCGGACCGAGCGTCTCGCCGATTCCGGCGCGCAGTTCCTCGGCGGACGTGAACACCTTCGGCTCGGCCATGCCTCTCCTCTTCCGGGGGTTCGGGCGAACAAGCGCTTGCTCAGCATGCTGGGGCCGCATGTATCTGTCAACGGACCGGTGCCGGGCCGACTACCCTCGGCCTCGTGCCGCAGATTCCCGAGAAAATCCACGAACTCACCGTCGGCCAGCTGTCCGCCCGCAGCGGCGCGGCCGTCTCCGCGCTCCACTTCTACGAGACCAAGGGGCTGATCAGCAGCCGCCGGACCTCCGGCAACCAGCGCCGCTACAGCCGCGACGCGCTGCGCCGGGTGGCGTTCGTACGGGCCGCCCAGCGCGTCGGGATCCCGCTCGCCGCCATCCGCGACGCACTCGCCCAGCTCCCCGAGGAGCGCACCCCCAACCGCGAGGACTGGGCGCGCCTTTCGGAGATGTGGCGCGGGGAGCTGGAACAGCGCATCAGCCAGCTGATGCGGCTGCGCGACCACCTGGCCGACTGCATCGGCTGCGGCTGCCTCTCGCTGCAGAACTGCGCACTGTCCAACCCGGACGACGTCTTCGGCGAGCAGCTCACCGGCTCGCGGCTCTAGGCGGCCGCGCCGCGGGGTGCCGTCCGGAGCGCTCGCTCCGGCCGCCCGAACCCCCTGGTCAGCGGCGCCCCTTGGACGTTCCGCCGAGGGCATCCGGCCTCCATGGTCGGGAAGGCGCCTTGCCCGCAGCGCCCTTGGACCCTTGGGATGGCCAAGATCAACGCGGCGGGGCGGCTCCCCGGCGCCGACAAGGGGGGCACATCCATGCTCGACGGCTGCACGCCCTGGCCCGAGGGGTTCGTCGACCGCTACTGGGCGGCCGGGCACTGGCGCGGCAACACACTGGACAACCTGCTGCGCGGCTGGGCCCTGCAGTACGGGCCGCGCACCGCGCTCGTACACGGCGACACCCGGCTCACGTACGCGGCCCTGAACCGGCGCGTGGACCGCATGGCCGCCGGGTTCCGGCTGCGGGGCCTGCGGCCCGGGATGCGGGTCGTGGTCCAGCTGCCGAACGTTCCCGAACGCGTCGTCACCCTGTTCGCCCTGATGCGGGCCGCCACGGTCCCCGTGTTCTGCCCGCTCCCGCACCCCGCGGCCGGGGTGGCGGAGCTCGTCCGGGTCACCCAGGCCGTCGGCTACGTCGGCCCCGCCGCGTACGAGGGCCTCGACCTCACGGCCTCAGCCGCGGACATCGCGGCCCGGTGGCCCTTCCTGCGGCGGGTGTTCACCCTCGAAGCGCCGGGCGCCTCCTCCCCGTACGGCGGCCTCACGACCGACCCGGCCGGCTGCCAGTACTCCCCGCTCGGCACGGTCGACGCCGCGCCCGAGCCGGCGCTCGCGCAGAGCGCCGACCAGGTGGCGTTCCTCCTGCTCGCCGGCGGCACCGCCGAGGCGCCCCGGCTCGTTCCGCGGACCCACAACGACTACGCCCGCCAGGCGCGGGCCGCCGCCGAGCTGGTGTCGCTCACCGAGGACGACGTGTACCTCGCCGCGCAGCCCGCCGGGGCCGGATCCGGCCTCGCCCTCGGCTGCCCCGGCATCGTCGGCACCCTCTCCGTGGGCGGCACCGTCGTCCTGGCCGAGACCGCGGAACCCGGCGCCTGCCTGCCGCTCATCGGGCGCGAGCGGGTCACCGTCACGTCGGTGGCGTCCGACACCGCAGAGCTCTGGCTCGACGCGCTCCCCACGGTCCCGGCCGACGTGAGCAGCCTCCGGCTGCTGCAGGTCGGCGGCGACGCGGCGCCGCTGCCCCGGGCGACGGCCGAACGGATCGGCCCCGAGCTGGGCTGCCGGCTCCAGCAGGTCTTCGGCCTGACCGAGGGGGTGCTCGCGTTCACCCGGCCCGGTGATCCGGACGAGGCCGTGCTCACCACGCAGGGCCGCCCGCTCTCGTCCGACGACGAGATCCGCATCGTCGACGCCGACGGCAAGGACGTGCCCGACGGGGAGCCCGGCGAACTCCTGGCCCGCGGCCCGTCCACGGTGCGCGGCTACTACCGGGCGCCGGACCACGATGCGCGGTGCTTCACCGCGGACGGCCACCTCCGCACGGGCCGCCTCGCGCGCCGCACCCCGGACGGCAACCTGGTGGTGACCGGCCCCGTCGACCCCACCCCGGCGCTGCCCGGCGGCCAGGCCTAGGGCTGAGATCCGGCCGGGCGGCCGCCGGCGCCGCGGGCGGCGGTCTCGGCCCCTGCCGTAGCGAGGGCGGCTGCCACCAGGGCGGCGGTGGAGGGTGCCGGGCGGCCGTCGGGCAGGTGCAGTACGTCGCCCACGCCGATCCGCGCCCCGGCCCCGCACCGCGCGGCCAGCCGCACCACCGGCCAGGCGGCGCCGTCCCGCCCGACCAGCACCAACGGCACCCCGAGCACCAGCCGCCGCACCCACGCCGCGGCTGCAGGCTCGACTCCGGCCATCTCAACCACCACCCGAACCCACCCCCGTCCCGACCGCCCGGCCGCACCCGCGCCGCTCGTGTCGGCCGCACCCGTGGACCAGGTCGGGAAGCGGGTCAGGTTCTGTAGGGCCCGGGTGGGGGCGGCGTCGGCGAGTGGGGGCCAGGGGATCAGTGCGTCCACCGCCACGCCGCGGGACAGGAGGGTTCGGGCCAGTTCTTCGGCACCCGGGTCCGCGAACGAGACCGTGGCCCGGTCCGGGAGGACCGTCCAGGACCGGATCCGCGCCTGCCGGCCCGCCGGATCCGGTTCGGCGGCGATGCTCGCGCACACCGACAGCGGTACGGAGACCCCCGCGCCCCGCAACGCCTCCACCAGCGGCCCCACGACCCGCGGCGACAGGCTCTCCCGGCCGCACGGGGTCCGCGGATGGACCAGCAGCTCCGCCGCCCCGGCGGCCACCGCCCCGCGGGCGGCCTCCACCACGTCTCCGGGGGACAGCGGCACGGCCGCCCCGTCGCCGGCGCCGCGCGCCCCGTTGAGGGAGGCCTGGATCCGCAGGTCCGGGGTCATGCCGCCCCGGCGGCGGAGGCCGCCGGAGCGGCGTGGGCCCAGGCCGAGTCCGCGAGCGCGGGCCTGGGCACCACGATCCCGCAGCCTGCGCAGACCGGGCCGTCCCAGGCCCACGCACCCTCCCACGACCCGTGCGCGGCAGCGCCACCGGCAGCGGCCCCGCGCCCCCGTCTCTGCGGCGGCACCGGCGCGGGCCAGTGCAGCTCCTGCTCACCGCAGACGGGGCAGCCCGTCCCCGGCTCCGACTCCAGCGCCGTGACCAGCCGCCGCAGCACGTCCCCGAGCGTCCCCTCGGGCCGCACGCCCGGATCCGCGCACCGCACCACCGCGTCCCCGCTGCCGCCCCACGCCCACTCCGGCCGCCGCAGCCCGTGGTGCTTCTCCCGCCTGCGGCGCTCCGCGAACTGCCGCTCGTACTCCAGCCAGACCGCCCGCGCCTCCTCCAGCTCCTCCAGCGCCGCGACCAGCCGCTGCGGATCCACCGCCCGGTCCTCGGGGCCGATCCCGTGCCGGTCGCACAGGTGCCACCAGGTCGCCCGGTGCCCGTACGGTGCGAACCGCTCCAGGCATCGGCGCAGCGAATGGCGCCGCAGGGCACGGTCGTTGCGCGCGTCCCGCACCTGGTAGGCCAGACTTCGGAAACCTGCCATCACACCTTCACCTCCGTCGCGCCCACGCCCACCGCGGCGTCGTACTCCGTCGGACGACGACGCACCGTGAGATGTGCCCAACATGCCCGGCCGGGTGCAGGCGCATGCGGGGGCGGACGAGGCGTGCGGGTGGCACATGGCCGGAACTCAGCGCCCCATGCGCCCCGCAGCCACCACGACCCGGGCCAGCTCCTCGTGGCAGATGTCACTGTGCGCCCCCGAGGGCGGACCGCCCCGCCGCACCACGGCGGCGGCGTCCACACTGACGCAACCGGCCGCCGGAACCCCCTGGCGCAGCGCCGCGTCGAGCGTGAGTCGCGGTGCGCCGGGCACCGCCTGCACCCCGTCGTGCCCGACCGCGCCCCACCGCTCGTCGAAGCCCAGCAGTCCGGCCGAATCCCCTGCCATCCGGGAGGCCAGCGGATAGAAGACCTTCAGCGCGGAGTCGTGCTCGGAGTGGCACGCCACCACCGGTCCGGCGACCTTGTGCTGCAGGCCGCGCAGGGCCCCGCCGCGGCCCCGGTCGTGGGGGAGCCGGTCGGCGAAGGCGTAGTGGGAGAAGGCCCCTTGGAGCAGCGTCAGGGAGGCCGCGTACCGGGCGCCGTCCGGCACTGCGCGCAGCGCGAACGACACCACCCGCGCCCCGAAGCTGTGGCCGATCAGGTGCATGCGCAGGGCCGGCCGCCGCGCCGCCAGCTCCGCGAGGACCGGGCCGAGCCCACGCTCGCCGACGACCCCGGCCCGCTTCTTCATCTGGTAGTACGAGGCCTGCCGCAGCAGCTCCTTGGCGCCGCCCCACAGCATCCGCGCCCCGGCAGTGAGTCCCGGCCCGTCGCCTGCCGCGGGCGCCGGCCCGCCGGCCGCGGCCAGCCCGGCGGCGAGGGCCAGGCACACCTCCCGTACGTCCTCGACGAAAATGGCGGGAACCTCCCGCCGGACCGCATCCGCCACGGCCGCCGCCACCGGCACCCCAGCCGCCCCTGCCGCATCCGGCTCCCCGACGCCCGCCAGCTCCCTTACGAGCGCCCCGAATTCGGACAGGGCGGTCTGCGACTCGGGCCGGTCCTCCAGCAGTTCGGCGACTCGGTCGAGCTGCGCCTCCCGCCCCGGCCAGAACTCCCCGAGGGCCCGCCGGGTCTGCGGGTCCAGCGCCGTCCCGTGCCCGGGCTCCGCGAGCGCGCCGAGGGATTCGAAGTCCGGGATCGGCTCGTCCGAGAACCGGATCGAGGGCCAGAAGACCCCCGCGTACCCCAGCCGCACCCCCGGCCCCACCAGCCCCGGGAAGGGCGCGAAGAAGCGGTCGTAGAGGCGGGTCGAGGCGGAGCGGTCGCTGTTCCAGCCGTGGGCGAAGACCAGCAGGTCGGTCGCCTCCATCGCCGCGACCGCCGCCACCCCGGCCCCGTCTGTGTCCCCTTCGGCGTCGAAGGTCAGCTCCGCATACGGCCCGACCCCGATCCCGACCCCGCCCCCGACGCCGGACACCCCCGGCCGGTCCCCGCCGCCGGTCCCGAACTCCGCACCGCCACCGGCTCTGCCCGTTCCCGCCGCCATGGGTTCCCCCTCCGCGCCGCGTCCCTGGTGCCGTCCAGCATCCTGCTGCGGCCCCCACCCGGCCAGACCCTTGCGCCTACCGGTACAGCAGGTACCGCTCCCGCACCGCCGCGAACCGCGCCAGCCCCACCGCCCACGCCCCGGCGATCTCCTCCACCCCGGCCCCCGCGTCGACCATCCGCCGCACCAGGTCCGAGCCGGTCAGCCGGTCGATCCAGTGGTCCTCCCGCCACGCGAACCCGCTCCACGCCCGCCGCGCCGTCACCAGCAGCCCGATTCCCGCCCGGACCGGATCGAAGGCCTCCCGGTCGTGGACGAGCAGCCGGACCCCGCCGCAGGTCCGCCCGGCGTGCTTGGAGAAGGACGGCGTGAAGTACGCCTCCCGGAACCACACCCCGGGCAGCCCCAGCGCATCGGCCGCCTCCGCCCACCGCCGGTCGACGCCCTCCGCGCCCAGCACCTCGAACGGCGTGGTCGTCCCGCGCCCCTCGGAGAGGTTCGTCCCCTCGAACAGGCAGGTGCCGGCGTACGCGAGGGCCGTGTCCGGGGTCGGCATGTTCGGGCTCGGCGGGACCCACGGCAGCCCGGTCTCCCCGAAGAAGGAGCCGCGCCGCCACCCGGACATCCGCACCGTGTGCAGCCGGACCGGGGCGTCGCGCAGGAACTCCCCGTTGAACAGCAGCGCCAGCTCGGCCGCCGTCATGCCGTGCGCCAGGGCGATCGGCTCGCGGCCCACGAAGCTCGCGTACGGCCGCTCCAGGACGGGCCCGGCGGCCCGCAGCCCGCCCGCCGGGTGGGGCCGGTCCAGCACGACCACCGCCTTGCCGGCCAGCGCGGCCGCGCGCATGCAGTCGTACAGGGTCCAGATGTAGGTGTAGAAGCGCGCCCCGACGTCCTGGATGTCGAAGACGACGGTGTCGACGCCGGCCGCGGTGAACACGTCCGCGAGCCCCTGCCCGCTCTTGCCGTACGTGTCGTACACCGCGAGCCCGGTCGCGGGGTCCCGGCCCGGGCCCTCGGAGCCGCCCGCCTGCGCCGTCCCGCGGAACCCGTGCTCGGGGCCGAAGACCGCGACCAGCCGGACCCGGTCGTCGCCGTGGAGTACGTCGACCAGGTGGCGGGCGTCGGCGGTGATCCCGGTGGGGTTGGTGACCACCCCGACGCGCTGCCCGGCGAGGAGGGCGTACCCGTCCGCGGCGAGCCGCTCGAAGCCCGTACGCACCCGGGCCGTGAGCCCCGGCAAGCCGTCGGGGCCCGCCGCACCGGCCGAACCCACCGCACCTGCCGCACCTGCCGTACCCGCCAGACCCGACACGCCGGCCACCCCCGCCGAACCCACCGTTCCCGCCAGTCCCAGCAGCTCCCGTCGAGTCACCGTCATCCGGCCACGCTAGGGGGCCGCCCCCTTCCGCCACGACATACCGACCGGTTAGTCTGCCCGGCGTCCGGCCCCGCCAGGAAAGGTGATCCCGTGAGCGCGTACCAGGACCAGCGAGTCGTCGTCACCGGCGCGGGCGGCGGCATCGGCGCCGCCCTCGCCCACCGCTTCGCCGCCGAGGGCGCCACCGTCGTGGTCAACGACCTCGACGCCGCAAAGGCCGCCTCCGTGGCCGGCGAGATCGGCGGGCGCGCGATCGCGCTCCCCGGCGACGCCTCCGCCGTCGTCGAGGAGGCCCGCCGGGCCCTCGGCGGCCGGGTCGACGTCTACTGCGCCAACGCCGGACTCGCCTCGGGCGGCGACGCGTTCGCCGACGAGGCCGTGTGGGAGGCCGCCTGGGACACCAACGTCATGGCCCACGTCCGCGCCGCCCGGCTGCTGCTGCCCGACTGGCTGGAGCGCGGCAGCGGCCGCTTCGTGTCCACCGTCTCGGCCGCCGGGCTGCTGACCATGATCGGAGCGGCGCCGTACAGTGTCAGCAAGCACGGTGCGCTCGCCTTCGCGGAGTGGCTCTCGCTGACCTACCGCCACCGCGGCGTCCAGGTCCACGCCATCTGCCCGCAAGGGGTCCGCACCGACATGCTGACGGCCGCCGGCTCGGCGGGCGAGCTCGTCCTCGCACCGACCGCCATCGAGCCGGAGGCGGTGGCGGACGCACTGTTCGACGGCATGGAGAAGGGCCGGTTCTTGATCCTCCCGCACCCCGAGGTGGCGGACTTCCACGCCGCGCGCGCCACGGACCCCGACCGCTGGCTGAGCGGCATGAACCATCTCCAGCAGAAGTGGGAGAGCCGGTGACCGCACCGCCGGCCACGCCCGCGCCGACGCCGCCCCCGCACCCGCCCGCGCCCGGCGGCTCCCGCTACGCCGCCAAGCCGTGGCTCGCCCTGCTCAGCCCCGCCCAGCGCGCCCCCCTCGCCGCGCCGCCCACCGTGCTGCACGCCTTCCGCGCCGCGGCCGCCCGCGCCCCCGGGCGCACGGCACTGGCCTATTTCGACGGCCGCATCGACTACGCCCGGGCCGACGCGCTCTCCGACTCCCTCGCCGGCCACCTCGCCGCCCACGGCATCGCCCGCGGCGACCGGATCGCCGTCATGCTGCAGAACACCCCGGCCTTCGTGCTGGCCGTCCTGGCCGCCTGGAAGGCCGGGGCGGTCGTCGTCCCGCTCAACCCCATGTACAAGGAGGCCGAGGCCCGGCACGTCCTGGCCGACTCCGGGGCCGCCGCACTGGTCTGCGAGGCCCGCGCCTGGCCCGCGTACCTGCGCGCGGCGGCCGCCGGCACGGCCGTACGGATCACGCTGACCGCCTCCGACCGGGACTTCCAGACCCGAGACGACGTACGCGTCCTCGCGCCCGGGCGGGAGCCGCAGACCCCCGACGCCGCCGACCTGGCCACCGTCGCCCGCCGCGGCCACCCCGCCCCGCCGGACCCCGCCCTCACCCCCGCCGACACCGCGCTCATCTGCTACACCTCCGGCACCAGCGGCACCCCGAAGGGGGCGATGAACCCGCACGGCGCCCTCACCCACAACGCCCAGCGGCAGGTCGCCGGGCACCCGCTCGCCGAGGGCGCCGGCTACTTCGCCCTCGCCCCGCTGTTCCACATCACCGGCATGGTCTGCGAGCTCGCCGCCTGCTTCGCCAACGCCGGCACCCTCGTCCTCGCCCACCGCTTCGACGCCGGCGTCGTCCTCGACGCCTTCCTCGAACACCGACCCGCCTACACGGTCGGCCCCGCCACCGCCTTCATGGCCCTCGCCGCGCACCCGGCCGCCACCGCAGAGCACTTCGCCTCCTTCCGGGTGGTCTCCTCCGGCGGCGCCCCGCTCCCCCCGGCCCTGGTCGCCCGCATGCGCGCCGACTTCGGCGTCCGCCTCAAGAACGGCTACGGCCTCACCGAGACCACCGCCGCCTGCGCCAGCGTCCCCGTGCACCGCGAGGCCCCCGTCGACCCCGCCTCCGGCACCCTCTCCGTGGGCCTGCCCGGCGCCGACACCGTCGTCCGCATCCTCGACGAGCACGGCGCCGAGGTGCCCTTCGGCGAGACCGGCGAGATCGCCGTCCGCGGCCCCCAGGTGGTGCCGGGCTACTGGGACCTGCCGGAGGAGACCGCCCTCGCCTTCCCCGGCGGCGAACTGCGCACCGGGGACGTCGGCTTCATGGACGAGGACGGCTGGGTGTACGTCGTCGACCGCAAGAAGGACATGATCAACGCCTCCGGGTTCAAGGTCTGGCCGCGCGAGGTCGAGGACGTGCTCTACACCCACCCCGCCGTGCGCGAGGCCGCCGTCGTCGGCGTCCCCGACCCCTACCGCGGGGAAAGCGTGAAGGCGTACGTGAGCCTGCGCCCCGGCGCCTCGGCCGAGCCCGCCGAGCTGTCCGCGTACTGCGCCGCCCGCATCGCCGCGTACAAATACCCCCGCCTCGTGGAGATCCTGCCTGTCCTGCCGAAGACGACGAGTGGCAAGATCCTGCGACGGGAATTGCGCGACCGCGGCTGAAAACGGCCGTCGGCCGCCGGCCGGCCCCGTACCGGCCGCGCAACAGGGAAGGGAAGGTCACCGCCATGGCTGCAAGGACGACGGAGCCCGGGAACGCGCACGAGGCGCCCGTGCCGCAGCGGCTGCTGGCCGTGGCCACCCGGCTGTTCGCCGAGCGCGGCTACGACCGCACCTCCGTCCAGGAGATCGTCGAGGCGGCCGGCGTCACCAAGGGCGCCCTCTACCACTACTTCGGCTCCAAGGACGACCTGCTGCACGAGGTGTACGCACGGATGCTGCGCCTGCAGCAGCAGCGCCTGGACGCCGTCGCCGACTCCGACGCCCCCGTCGAGGAGCGGCTGCGCGCGGCCGCCGCCGACGTCGTGGTCACCACCATCGAGAACCTCGACGACGCGGCGATCTTCTTCCGGTCGATGCACCACCTCAGCCCGGAGAAGTTGGGGCAGGTGCGGGCGGAGCGGCGCCGCTACCACGAGCGGTTCCGGGCGCTGATCGAGGAGGGGCAGCGCACCGGCGTCTTCTCCACCGCCACCCCTGCCGACCTGGTGGTGGACTACCACTTCGGCTCCGTCCACCACCTGTCCACCTGGTACCGGACGGACGGCCCGCTCACCCCGCAGCAGGTCGCCGACCACCTCGCCGACCTGCTGCTGCGCGCCCTGCGCCCGTAACCTCCGCACGCCGGCCGGCGCGCCGCCACGACAGCCGCCACGACAGCCGACGCGCCGGCCGACGCGCCGGCCGACGCGCCGGCGCGCAGCGGGAGCACGGCCGGGGGCGGCCCGCCGACCGCCGACCGGTCAGCGGTACCGCTTCAGCTCCCGGTGCGCCAGCGAGCGCTGGTGGACCTCGTCCGGGCCGTCGGCCAGCCGCAGCGTGCGCGCGGCCGCCCACAGCTCGGCCAGCGGGAAGTCCTGGCTCACCCCGCCCGCGCCGTGCAGCTGCACCGCGTCGTCCAGGATCCGCACCACCGCCCGCGGAGTGGCGATCTTGATGGCCTGGATCTCGGTGTGCGCCCCGCGGTTGCCGACGGTGTCCATCAGCCAGGCCGTTTTCAGCACCAGCAGCCGCAGCTGCTCCACCGTGACCCGCGCGTCGGCGATCCAGTTCTGTACGACCCCCTGCGCGGCCAGCTCCTTGCCGAAGGCCGTACGTCCCACCGCGCGTCGGCACATCAGCTCGATCGCCCGCTCCGCCATGCCGATCAGCCGCATGCAGTGGTGGATGCGGCCCGGGCCGAGGCGGGCCTGGGCGATCGCGAAGCCCGCGCCCTCCTCGCCGATCAGGTTCGCGGCCGGCACCCGCGCCCCGTCGAAGACCACCTCGGCGTGGCCGCCGTGGTCGTGGTCCTCGTACCCGTACACGGTCATCGCCCGGCGGACCTCGACGCCCGGGGTGTCGCGCGGCACGATGACCATCGACTGCTGGCGCCGCGGATCGGCCCCGTCCGGATCGGTCTTGCCCATGACGATGAACACCTTGCAGTCAGGGTTCATGGCGCCGGAGATGAACCACTTCCGCCCGGTGACCACGTACTGCGAGCCGTCCGCCGAACGCTCGATGCGGGTCTCGATGTTGGTGGCGTCCGACGAGGCCACCTCGGGCTCCGTCATCGCGAACGCGGACCGGATCTCCCCGGCGAGCAGCGGCTGCAGCCACTGCTTCTTCTGCTCCTCGCTGCCGAACTGCGCCAGGAGCTCCATGTTCCCGGTGTCGGGCGCCGCGCAGTTGGTCGCGGTCGGCGCCAGGTGCGGGCTGCGGCCGGTGATCTCGGCGAGCGGCGCGTACTGGAGGTTGGTCAGCCCGGCGCCGTACTCGGCATCGGGGAGGAACAGATTCCACAGGCCCCGGCGGCGCGCCTCGGCCTTCAGTTCACCGAAGACGGCCGGGGTGTCCCAGGGCGAGGCCAGCCGCGCGCGCTGCTCGGCGGCGACGGGCTCCGCCGGGTACACGTACTCCTCCATGAACGCGAGGAGCCGGGTGCGCAGTTCCTCGGTCCGGGCGTCGAATGCGAAGTCCATGGGTGTGCCTCAGCCTTCCTGGAGGGTGGTCAGACCGTGCTCGATGAAGACCGGGACCAGCTCGCCAATCCGGTCGAAGCCCTCGCCGACCGTCTGGCCGAGCGTGTAGCGGTAGTGGATGCCCTCGAGGATCACGGCGAGCTTGAACCAGGCGAAGGCCGTGTACCAGGAGATCGCGCCGGTGTCCCGGCCCGAGCGGGCCGCGTACCGCTCGATCAGCTCGGCCGGCGAGGGATGCCCGGGTGCGGCGCTGGTCGTGCTGACCGGCGAATCCGCCAGCCCCAGGTCGGAGCTGTACATCACCAGCAGCCCGAGGTCGGTCAGCGGGTCCCCGAGCGTGGACATCTCCCAGTCCAGGACCGCCCGGACCGTGTCCTCGGGGCCGCCGACCAGTACGTTGTCGAGCCGGTAGTCGCCGTGCACGACGGTCGGGGCGGGGGAGTCGGGCAGGGCGCGGCCGAGCGCGCCGTGCAGCTCGTCGATGCCGGGCAGCTCCCGGCCCCGGGAGGCCGCGAGCTGCTTGCCCCAGCGGCGCAGCTGCCGGTCGAGGAAGCCCTCGGGGCGGCCGAAGTCGCCCAGGCCCACCGCCGCCGGGTCCACGGCGTGCAGGTCGACCAGGGTGTCCACCAGGCCCAGGACCACCCGCCGGGTGCGCTCGGGGCCCAGGGCGGCCAGCCGGCCCGCGCTGCGGTACGGGATCCCGTCGACGAACTCCATGACGTAGAACGGCGCGCCCAGCACCGACTCGTCCTCGCACAGCAGCAGCGGCTCGGGCACCGGCACGGCCGTGCCGTGCAGCGCCTCGATGACCCGGTGCTCGCGGCGCATGTCGTGCGCGGTGGCGAGCACGTGGCCGAGCGGCGGGCGGCGCACCACCCAGCGGGCCGTGCCGTCGGTGATCTCGTACGTGAGGTTCGACCGGCCCCCTTCGATCAGCCGGCCGCGCAGCGCCCCGGCCACGAGCCCGGGCCGGGCGCGGTCGAGATGGCCGCGCAGCCGCTCCAGGTCGAGGCCCCGGGGGTCGGTCGGGGCAGACGCCGATGCCATGGTGCGCACCTCCGTACGGAGTTGACGGTGACGGGACGAGGTTCCGGCGCGCCGCCGGCCCGGGCGGGCACGGCGGAAGCACCGGAGGCCATCATGCCGACCAGTCGGTATGTCGTCCAGTGCGCGGTGCGGCGGAGGTGGGGGCGGGGCCGGCGGCCGGCGCGAGCCCCGGCCCCGCAACCGCGCCCCGGTCCGCGCCGCGGCCCGCGCTCAGGCGTGGCAGAGGATCGGCGTCCCGCCGTTCATCACGGTCATGTCCCGCAGCACCGCCGGGATGTCCAGCGGCGCCCCCTCCGGCTCGCCGGCCAGCTCCGCGTACGCCCGGTGCACGTTGGCCACCAGCCGCTCGCTCTCCCGCCAGGCCGCGAACTCCCCGAGGTCGGCCTTCTGCGCCACCTCCAGCGGGGTCAGCCCCTGCGCCCGTCCCTCCCGGGCGAGCCCCTCCACGTACCGCAGGTAGCGCTCGGTGGAGTCGTACGCCGAGGCGTCGGTCAGCGGCCCGTGCCCGGGGACCACGGTCTCGGCGTCCAGCGAGCGCAGCAGCTCCAGCGCCCGCAGGGAACCGGCCAGCGAGCCCATCGCCAGGAAGGGCGTGCCGCCGGCGAAGACCAGGTCGCCGGTGAAGACGACCCGCTGCCGCGGCAGCCACACCACCGAGTCGCCGGTGGTGTGCGCCACGCCCGGGTGGATGACCTGCACCTCCGTCGCGCCGAGGTGCAGGGTCGTCCGGTCGCTGTACGTGAGGTCGGGCGGGGTGATCTCGATCGCGCCGAAGTCGGTCGCCGGCCAGATCATCTCCAGCTGGTGCCCGGCGGCGAGCTGCTCGCTGCGCGCGTTGTCGTGCGCCAGGATCAGCGCGTCCTCGGCGAAGACGCCGTTGCCGTACGTGTGGTCGCCGTGGTGGTGGGTGTTGACCACCGTGCGCGGCAGCGGCACCCCGGCGGCGGCGACCGCCTCGCGCAGGGCGAGCGCCCGCCGCTCGGTGGCCGCGGTGTCGACGAGCAGGGTGCGGCCCCCGTCGCTGACGAAGCCGGCATTGTTGAGGCACCAGCCGCCGTCCGGCTGGACGTAGGCGTACACCCCGTCCGCGGGCTGGACGAGGTACGGCTCTTCCGCGGTCATCTGCGCTCTCCCGGTTCGCTGTGACAGGCGGTCAGCATCCTGCCAGCCGTGGCGGAACCGGGGGAGAGGGGGGCGTGATGGGCGCGCCGGGCGTGGCGTCAGTGGTCGTCGTAGTGGCCCTCGTGCGCGGCGTGCCGGTGTCCGTCGTGCAGGTAGTCCAGGTGGTCGCCGTGCGGGACGGAGTCGTGGCCGCAGCCCTCGCCGTGCGCGTGGCCGTGGTCCTCGTGCGGGGTGTGCGCGCCGGGTTCGCACTCGTCCCAGTGGCCGGAGTGCTCCCGGTGCAGGTGGCCGTCGTGGGCGTAGTCGACGTGGTCGCCGTGCGCGACCTCGGTGTGCCCGCAGCCGGGGCCGTGGGCGTGCTCGTGCGTCGGGTGCTCGTGGTGCAGGGTCGTCATGGCGCCGAGGCTAGTGCGGAGCATCCCGGAATGCCCGTTACCTCCCCATTGGTGTCCCGTGTGGCGCGGACGGATCGGACCATCCGATCGACAGCTCAGACGATGACCGCCACGGCGAACACCGCCAGCGCCACCGTGCACGTCACCGCCGCCAGCGCGGCCCGCGGCGCGAGCCCCGGCGGCCGGCCCGCCGCCAGCTGCTGCAGCCGCCGGTGCGCCACCCCCAGGAACGCCAGCCAGATCAGCGCGATCAGGGACACGCCCACCACCTCCGTCGGCGAGCCCGACCCGCGCAGCGCCTGCCGCAGCGCCAGCACCGCGACCACCGAGCAGGCCAGCGTCGTACGCCGCCAGGCGAGCCGGGTCCGCTCCGGCTGCAGGCCCGCGTCGCGCCCCTCGGCGGGGGAGCCGGTCACGGCCGGTCCGTCCAGCCGAGCAGCACCACCGCCATCATCGCGACCGCGACCAGCCCCACGCCCAGGCCCAGCAGCACCGGGAAGCGCGACAGCGGCAGGTCCTCGCCCCGCCGCATCGCCCGCTCGCACCGCACCCAGTGGTTCACCGCCCGCAGCGCGCAGGCCGCACCCACCGCGAGCAGCGCCAGCGCCATCCCGACGCGTACGCCCCAGCGCAGGTCCGGCAGGAACTGGGCCACCGCGAAACCGCCGCCGATCAGGGCGAGGGAGGTCCGGATCCACGCCAGGAACGTCCGCTCGTTGGCCAGCGAGAACCGGTAGTCCGGGGTCTCGCCCTCCTCCCGTACGCGCTGCGGCGCGAACCAGAGGCGCACATCCTTGCCGAAGTCGATCACGTGGCCAATCTACGTCCCGTTCACGACCGGGGCTCCCGGGGCTCCCGGGGCTTCCGGGGCTTCCGCAGCTCCCGGCTCCAGCGGCTCCGGGGGCCGCCCCGCCCCGCCGCCCTACGGCAGGCCCCGGAAGGCACACAGCCGCCGGTACGCCTCCAGCCCGTCCGGCACCCACGGCCACACCCCGTCCGCGACCCGGGCCGCCAGCTCCTCCTCGGACAGCCAGGCGTGCCAGGCCACCTCCGACTCCTGCGGCCGCACCGGCGCATCGCAGCGCACCTCGTGCACGTACGACCACCACGCCCCGCCCGGGCCCTCGTACAGGAACTTGAACAGCGGCTCCGGCTGCGCCAGCCCGGCCACCCCGAGCTCCTCCCCGGCCTCCCGCAGCGCGGCCTCGGCATAGCCCTCCCCGGCACCGAGGACCCCGCCGACGAACATGTCGTAGCGGGAGGGGAAGACCAGCTTCGACGCGGTCCGCCGGTGCACGAAGATCCGCCCGGCCGCGTCCCTGGCCTGCACGAACACGCACCGGTGGAGCAGCCCGCGGGCATAGACCTCGCCGCGCGGCGCCTGCCCGGTCACCCGGTCCTCGCGGTCCACCACGTCCAGCACTTCGTCAGCAGCACTCACACGGTCATCAGCACTCACACGGCTCATCCAACCACCGCCATTGACCGGTTACCGCTCCGTAGCCAAGGATCTGCCCCACAGGCGACCGGAGGGGGCAGTTGCGCATGACGTACGACGCAGACGTGATCGTGATCGGGGCGGGGCTCGCCGGCCTGGTGGCCACCGCCGAGCTCGTCGACGCGGGCCGCACGGTGATCCTGCTGGACCAGGAGCCCGAGCAGTCCCTCGGCGGCCAGGCGCACTGGTCCTTCGGCGGCCTGTTCTTCGTCGACTCGCCCGAGCAGCGCCGGATGCGGATCAGGGACAGCCATGCGCTCGCCCTCCAGGACTGGTTCGGCACCGCCGGTTTCGACCGCGAGGAGGACGCCTGGCCGCGCCGCTGGGCCGAGGCGTACGTCGACTTCGCGGCCGGCGAGAAGCGGTCCTGGCTGCACGCCCGCGGGGTCCGCTTCTTCCCGGTGGTCGGCTGGGCCGAACGGGGCGGCTACGACGCCCTCGGCCACGGCAACTCCGTCCCCCGCTTCCACATCACCTGGGGCACCGGCCCCGGCCTGGTCGAGCCGTTCGAGCGCCGCGTCCGCGCGGGGGCGGCCCGGGGCCTGGTGCAGCTGAAGTTCCGCCACCGCGTCACCGGGCTGTCCCGCACCGGCGGAGCCCTCGACACGGTCACCGGCGAGGTCCTGCGGCCCTCCGCCGCGGTACGCGGCACCGCGAGCAGCCGCGAGGCGGTCGGGGCCTTCTCCCTGCGGGCTCAGGCGGTGATCGTGACCAGCGGGGGCATCGGCGGCAACCACGACCTCGTACGGGCGCAGTGGCCGGCCCGCCTCGGCACCCCGCCGCAGCGGCTGCTCTCCGGGGTCCCCGCGCACGTGGACGGCCTGATGCTGGGCATCGCCGAGGACGCCGGCGCCCGCCACATCAACAAGGACCGGATGTGGCACTACACCGAGGGCATCGAGAACTGGAACCCGATCTGGGCCCGCCACGGCATCCGCATCCTGCCCGGCCCCTCCTCCCTCTGGCTCGACGCCACCGGCCGTCGGCTCCCCGTGCCGCTCTTCCCCGGCTTCGACACCCTCGGCACCCTCGAACACATCATGCGGACCGGCCACGACCACACCTGGTTCGTCCTGAACCAGCGCATCATCGGCAAGGAGTTCGGCCTGTCCGGCTCCGAGCAGAACCCCGACCTCACCGGCCGGTCCGTGCGCGAGGTCATCGACCGGGCCCGGCAGGCGGTGCCCGGGCCGGTCAGGGCGTTCATGGAGCACGGCGCCGACTTCGTCGTCGAGCGCGACCTGTCCGCCCTGGTGCGCGGCATGAACGCGGTCACCAAGGAGGACCTGCTCGACGAGGAGACCGTCCGCCGGGAGCTCACCGCCCGCGACCGGGGGATCGCCAACCCGTTCACCAAGGACCTCCAGGTCACGGCCATCCACGGCGCCCGCAAGTACCTCGGCGACCGGCTCATCCGCACCGCCGCCCCGCACCGCATCCTCGACCCGAAGGCCGGCCCCCTGATCGCCGTACGGCTGTCGATCCTGACCCGCAAGTCCCTCGGCGGCCTGGAGACCGACCTGTCCTCCCGGGTCCTGACCGACTCCGGCGACCCGCTGCCCGGCCTGTACGCGGCCGGGGAGGCGGCCGGTTTCGGCGGCGGCGGCGTCCACGGCTACCGGGCGCTGGAGGGCACCTTCCTCGGCGGCTGCATCTTCTCGGGCCGCGCGGCCGGCCGCGCCGCCGCCGAGGCGGTGGCCTGACGGGATTCCGGCCACAGCACTAGGCGAGCCGCTCCACGACCCGGAACCGCTCGGCCACGACGAGGGTGTCGTCGTCGACCGTGTACTCCGGGTCGCCCAGCGCCTCCCGGACCGGATCGCTGTGCCAGAAGCCCTCGTGCGAGGCGCGCCATTCGGCCACTGACGTGTATCCCTCCCCCTCGTCCAGCGCGTGCCGGAGGTCCACGTCCGCGAGCCGGAGCACCTGGACGTCCGTCACCTCCACCACCGCCAGGGCCCGCTCCTGCGAGTCCACCAGCACCGCCCGGTCGCCCGGCGCGGGCAGCGGCTCGCCCTCGGCCTCGTACTCGGGCAGCAGCCCCGTCGTCGCGGTCTTCGCGCCGCTCAGCACCGTCGCCACCAGCTGGTCGCGCAGCGGCCCGGGGATGCCGAGCAGGTACGGCGGGAGGTCTTCGTATGTCGTCATGCGCCCACCCTACGATCCGCACCCGAACCCCGTCCGAACCGGAATGAACCGCTCAACAACGGCCCCTTCCAGACCAGTTGAAACGCGCCACCCGGCGGACCGGACCTTGACGCGGAGCTGTGCCTACCGGTTTGCTGTGCGTGATCATCCCTGTCGCCCCCGTCATGCCGTCCGCCCGCGCCCGTGTCCCGCGCCCGTGTCCTGGAGGGAAAACCGCGGATGTCCCCGCCTCCGCCGCCCCTCGGCCGCGCCCGCAAGCGGGACGCCCAGCTCTTCGACCCGGCGCTGTGCGACACCGAACTGGTCGACGTCCGCTCCCAGTTCACCCAGGGCCGGTGGGCCAGGGCCCGCGCCCTCCTCGCCGGCACCGGCGACGACTGGGACCGCCGCGGCCACCGCGTCGTCGTCCTCGCCGAGACCCCGGCCGCCACCGCCTGGGCCCGCGAATGGCTGCTCGCCGAACCCGACAGCGCCGACGCCGCCACCCTCCTCGCCTGCGCCGCCGTCTTCACCGCCCTGCGCCGCAAGGGCAGCCCCGAAGCCGCCGAGGAGGCCTGCCGGCGGGCCGCCGCGCTGCTCCCCGCCGACCCCACCCCCTGGCTCGGCCTGCTCATGCTCTCCCGGGCCTTCGGCAGCGCGGAGGAGTTCAGCCGCCACTTCGACCAGGTCCGGGCCCGCCACCGCGAGCACCACCACGCCCACCACCTGATGGTCGCCCGCCTCGCCGAGCACGCCCCCGCCTCCGGCCACGACCCGCTCCACGAGGTCTACGACTTCGCCGCCTGGGCCGCCGAGGAGTCCCCGGCCGACTCCCCGCTCGCCGTCCTGCCGGTCATCGCCCACGCCGAGCGCTACCGGGTCCTCGCCGCCACCCACGGCCGCACGCCCGACGGCGCCGCCGCCCACTGGTCGAGCCGCCGCGCCCGCCAGGTCCTGCGCGCCGCCTTCGACTGGTGGCTCGAATGGGAGCGCGAGGACCACCCCCGCAACCGGGTCGACCTCAACTTCCTCGCCCACGCCAAGCTCTGCGAGGGCCGCCCCGCCGAGGCCGCCGCCCTCTTCCACCGCATCGGCAGCCACGCCACCCCGGCCCCCTGGTCCTACCCCGACCTCGATCCCCACAAGGCCTTCCTCGCCGCACGCAGCGCCGCGCTCGGCACGTGACGACCGCCGCGCGACCGCACCGCCCCACCGCACTGCACCGCTTCAGCCTCCCCCGAAAGGAAACCCGCCATGGCGACGGGCAGATCCACCACGCTCGGCACCGCTCCGGAGATCCGGACCTACAAGGGCCAGGACCGCGCCCTGCGCGCCGACCGCCTCGGCACCGCCGGCCTGCTGCTCTCCGTACTGGCCGCCAGCGCCCCCCTGATGGTCGTCGCCGGCGTGATGCCCACCACGTTCGGCGTGATGGGCGTCGTGGGCCAGCCCCTGCTCTTCGTGATCCTCGGTGTCGTCCTCGCGCTCTTCGGTGTCGGCTACGCCGAGATGAGCCGCCACGTCCACAACGCGGGCGCCTTCTACGCGTACATCGCCCGGGGGCTCGGCCCCACCGCCGGCGCCGGCGCCTCGCTCGTCGCCCTCGTCGCGTACAGCGCCATGCAGGTCGGCGTCTACGGAATCCTCGGCTTCGAGATCTCCAACCTCTTCGCCACCTACCTCAAGACCGACCTGGCCTGGTGGATACCCGCCCTGGCCGCCGTCGCCCTCACCGGCGCCCTCGGCTGGCTCAAGATCGACCTCAACGCCCGGGTCCTCGGCGTCCTGCTCCTGATCGAGTGCGTCCTCGTCGTCATCTTCGACGTGGCCGCCCTCGGCGACCCCGGCGCCGAAGGCCTCTCCCTGCACGCCTTCAACCCGTCGACCCTCGGCGGCGCCGGCCTCGGCACCGCCCTGTGCTTCTGCATCGCCGCCTTCGTCGGCTTCGAGCAGTCCCCGGTCTACGCCGAGGAGACCAGCAAGCCGCACATCGTCGTCTCCCGCGTGATGTTCCTCGCCGTCGGCTTCGTCGCCCTCTTCTTCGCCTTCAGCGCCTGGGCCCTGACCGTCGCCACCGGCCCCTCCGAGATCGTCAAGACCTCCGCCGAGGCCGGCCCCGGCCTGCTCTTCCAGCTCACCGAGAGCCGCCTGGGCACCGCCTTCACCGACGTCCTGCACGTCCTCTTCGTCACCGGCATGTTCGCGGCCATGCTCAGCTTCCACAACGTGGTCGCCCGCTACGCCTTCGCCATGGGCCGCGAGGGCCTCCTGCCCGCCTCCTTCGGCCGCACCAACCCGGGCACCGGCGCCCCCGCCACCGGCTCCCTGCTCCAGACCGCCGTCGCCACCGTCGTCGTCCTCGCCTTCGCCCTCACCGACGACAAGCCCGCCGGCGACCCCACCGCACCCGTCCTGCACCTGTTCACCTGGATGGGCAGCGTCGGCGCGCTCGGTGTGACCCTCCTCATGGCCGCCGCCTCCTGCGCCGTCATCGCCTTCTTCGTCCGCCGCGGCACCGCCGCCGCCCAGCTGTGGCGGCTCCTGGCCGCCGGACTCGCCGGGATCGCGCTGCTCGGCATCGCCGTCTACACCGTGAAGGACTTCGGCGTCCTGGTCGGCGCCGGAAAGGGCTCCGCCCTCAGCTGGCTGCTGCCCGCCGTCATCGGCGCGGCCGCCGTCGGCGGACTGCTGTACGGCGTCGTGCTGCGCCGCAACAACCCCGAGGTGCACGCCCGCATCGGCCTGGGCAACGAGGCCTTCCGGCTCGACCAGGCCGCGGAGGCCGCCCCGCTCCACTGACCCCCGGCGGGCCGGCCCGAGCGGCTGCGTCCTCGACTTCGTCCTCGCTTTCGTGCTCGTACCAGGCCCCCGACGCCCGTTTCCAAGGTCGTCGGGGGCCTCGGCGTCACAGGGCCGGGTTTTGGCCATGGCCGGGGCTCATGGTCTCCTATGGCGACAAAAACACCGGACCACCGCACAGGTGACACCACCCAGCTCACCTGCGCCAGGCCCGGACATGCCTGTCCCACCCACGAAGGCGAAGCACCACATGAGCGACCGCACCTTGACCGGGGCACCCGCCCCGGCGCCCTCCAGCCACGTCGACGCAGGTGACGAGGGTTACAGCAAGGACCTCAAGTCCCGCCACATCAACATGATCGCCATCGGCGGGGCGATAGGCACCGGCCTGTTCCTCGGCGCCGGCGGCCGCCTCCACGGCGCCGGCCCCTCCCTCGCGATCGCCTACGCGGTGTGCGGCGTCTTCGCCTTCTTCGTCGTCAGGGCCCTCGGCGAGCTCGTCCTCTACCGCCCGTCCTCCGGCGCGTTCGTCTCGTACGCGCGCGAGTTCATGGGCGAGAAGGGCGCCTACACGGCCGGCTGGCTGTACTTCCTGAACTGGTCGACGACCACTGTGGCCGACATCACGGCCGCCGCCACCTACGCGCACTTCTGGTCGATGTTCACCAGCATCCCCCAGTGGGCCCTGGCCCTGGTCGCCCTCGCCGTGGTCCTCACCGCGAACCTGATCTCGGTGAAGTACTTCGGCGAGATGGAGTTCTGGTTCTCCCTGGTCAAGGTCGCCGCCCTGGCGATCTTCCTGGTGGTCGCGATCTACCTGGTCGCCACCAGCCACGACATCGGCGGCCACACCCCGGGCCTGTCCACCATCACAGACAACGGCGGCATCTTCCCCTCCGGCGTCATGCCGATGCTCCTGGTCGTCCAGGGCGTCGTCTTCGCGTACGCCTCCGTCGAGCTGTGCGGCGTCGCCGCGGGCGAGACCGAGAACCCCGAGAAGATCATGCCGAAGGCGATCAACTCGATCATGTGGCGCGTCGGCCTCTTCTACGTCGGCTCCGTCGTCCTGCTCGCGATGCTGCTCCCGTACACCTCGTACTCCGCCGACCAGAGCCCCTTCGTCACCGTCTTCGACAAGCTCGGCATCCCCGGCACCGCCGGCATCATGAACCTCGTCGTGCTCACCGCGGCCCTCTCCAGCCTCAACTCCGGCCTCTACTCCACCGGCCGCATCCTGCGCTCGATGGCCATGTCCGGCTCCGCGCCGAAGTTCACCGCCCGCATGAACAAGGGGAAGGTCCCCTACGGCGGCGTCCTGTTCACCGCCGCCTTCGGCCTCGCCGGCGTCGGCCTGAACTACCTGATGCCGGCGGACGCCTTCGAGCTCGTCCTGAACTTCGCCTCGCTGGGCATCCTCGGCACCTGGGCGATGGTCATGATCTGCTCGCTGTTCTTCTGGCGCCGCGCGCAGAACGGCCTCGTCGAGCGCCCCGCGTACCGCCTGCCCTGGGCCCCGTACACCCAGATCGTCACCCTGGTCTTCCTGCTCTCGGTGCTGGTCCTGATGTGGTGCGACGGCGGCGTCGGTCGCACCACCGTCCTGTGCGTCCCGGCCATCGGCGCCGCCCTGGTCGGCGGCTGGTTCCTGGTCCGCCGCCGCGTCGCGGAGATCGCCGCCCGCGGCTGAGCCGGCCCCGGCCGACCAACGCAGAAGGACCCCGCCCTCGGGCGGGGTCCTTCTTTGGTATGGGCGGCCGGTCAGGCCTTCTTCACCACGCCGGACTTCAGCTGCATGGCCCCGAAGCCCTCGATCCGGCAGTCGATGTCGTGGCCGTCGACCCCGTCGACGATCCGGATGTTGCGCACCTTGGTCCCGGCCTTGATGCCCGACGCGCTGCCCTTGACCTTCAGGGCCTTCACGACCGTCACGCTGTCGCCGTCCTGCAGGACGTTGCCCACGGAGTCCCGGACGACCCGCTCGCCGCTCGCAGCGGCCTCCTGGGCGTCCTCGGCGGGCACCCACTCGTGGCCGCACTCGGGGCACACCACGAGCGCATTCATCTCGTACGTGTACGCACAGGAGCACTTCGGGCAGGGAGGAAGATTCTCGATCACACCCCCAGGATACCGGCACAACCCCCGGGGAAAGCAGAGAACCCCTGCTCAGCAGGGGTTCTCAGTGGTGTCCGAGGGGGGACTTGAACCCCCACGCCCGATAAAGGGCACTAGCACCTCAAGCTAGCGCGTCTGCCATTCCGCCACCCGGACAAGGTGTCTGTCTCGCGGCCCCGGGCCGTTCCGACGTGGAAAACATTACCAAACATTCCGGGGCCCTCGATCACACCCCCTCGGCCGGGGATCGCCCTTGGGCGGAGCGGGCCGAAGCGGGAGGATGGGGGCAGTCGGTACCGATCAGTGGGAGGAAGCAGCGTGAGCCAGTCGAGCGCGGGCAGGACCGTCTCGGGCGAGGACGAGGTCGTCGACCTCTGCCGGGACCTCATCCGGATCGACACGAGCAACTACGGGGACCACTCGGGCCCCGGCGAGCGCAAGGCCGCCGAATGGGTCGCGGAGAAGCTCGCCGAGGTCGGCCTGGAGCCGCAGATCTTCGAATCCCACAAGGGCCGCGCCTCGACCGTCGCGCGGATCGAGGGCGAGGACCCCTCGCGGCCGGCGCTGCTGATCCACGGGCACACCGACGTGGTGCCCGCGAACGCCGCCGACTGGACCTACGACCCGTTCTCCGGCGAGATCGCCGACGGCTGCGTGTGGGGGCGCGGCGCCGTCGACATGAAGGACATGGACGCGATGACGCTCGCCGTCGTCCGCGACCGGCTGCGCAGCGGCCGCAAGCCCCCGCGCGACATCGTGCTGGCCTTCCTCGCCGACGAGGAGGCCGGCGGCGTCTACGGCGCCCGGCACCTCGTCGACAAGCACCCCGGGCTCTTCGAGGGCGTCACCGAGGCGATCGGCGAGGTCGGCGGCTTCTCCTTCACCGTCAACGAGAACCTGCGCCTGTACCTGGTGGAGACCGCCCAGAAGGGCATGCACTGGATGCGGCTCACCGTGGAGGGCACCGCGGGCCACGGCTCCATGACCAACACCGACAACGCCATCACGGAGCTCTGTGAGGCCGTGGGCCGGCTCGGCCGCCACCAGTGGCCGGTGCGCGTCACCAAGACCGTGCGCTCCTTCCTGGACGAGCTCTCGGACGCGCTGGGCACCCCCCTCGACCCGGACGACATGGACGCCACGCTCGCCAAGCTCGGCGGCATCGCCAAGATGGTCGGCGCGACCCTGCGCAACTCGGCCGCGCCGACGATGCTGGGCGCCGGCTACAAGGTCAACGTGATCCCCGGCCAGGCCACCGCGCACGTCGACGGCCGCTTCCTGCCCGGCTACGAGGACGAGTTCTTCGCCGACCTCGACCGGATCCTCGGACCGCGCGTGAAGCGGGAGGACGTGCACGGCGACAAGGCGCTCGAGACGGACTTCGACGGCCGCCTCGTCGACGCCATGCAGGGCGCCCTCAAGGCCGAGGACCCGATTGCGCGCGCCGTCCCGTACATGCTCTCCGGCGGCACGGACGCCAAGTCCTTCGACGACCTCGGCATCCGCTGCTTCGGCTTCGCGCCGCTGCAGCTGCCGCCCGAGCTGGACTTCGCCGGGATGTTCCACGGCGTGGACGAGCGGGTGCCGGTGGACGGGCTCAAGTTCGGCGTACGCGTGCTCGACCGGTTCATCGACAACTGCTGAGATTCGAGAGGGTGTGCGCTTTCCACTGAGAAGAGTGAATGCGCTCATACGCTCGTAGCTCCGGTGACCCCTCCTCGTTACAGGTGATGCGGTCCGCGGCTGGGACCGCATTGTCTACTAGGAGGAACAATGCTCAAGAAGGTTGTGGCCGCTGCCGCTGCCACCGGTGGTCTCGTTCTCGCGGGTGCGGGTCTGGCTGTTGCCGACGCGGGTGCCCAGGGTGCGGCCGTCGGCTCCCCCGGCGTCCTGTCCGGCAACGTGGTCCAGGTTCCGATCCACGTTCCGGTCAACGTGTGCGGCAACACCATCAGCGCGATCGGCCTGCTGAACCCTGCCTTCGGCAACGTCTGCGTCAACGCCTGACGCGTCTGAAGTCTCGGGCCCCGGAGCGCATTCCAGCGCTCCGGGGCCGCCGGGCTTTACGGCCCGGACGTTCGTACACAGCAGGGGGAATCGACAATGCGACGACAGGCAGCGGTCACCAGGAAGACCCTGATCACGATGGCGGCTGCGGGGGGTGTACTCGCGCTGGGCGGGGGCTACGCGCAGGCCGACTCCGGCGCGTCCGGCCATGCCGCGAACTCCCCGGGCGTGCTGTCCGGGAACACCGTGCAGGCGCCGGTGGACGCACCGGTCAACGTCTGCGGCAACACGGTCACGGTGGTGGGAGGCCTGAACCCGGCCTTCGGCAACCGCTGTTCGCACCACTCGGCCGCGCCGGGACAGCCCGGGCAGCCGGGGCAGCCCGGCACCCCGGGGTATCCGGGCGGGCCCGGGTACCCCGGTCACCCGGGTGGGCCCGAGGAGCCGGACGAGCCGTGCGACGAGGACGAGGAGCAGCCGGGGCACCCCGGCCAGCCGGGCGGGCCCGGCACTCCGGGGAACCCGGGTACTCCCGGGGGGCCGGGAACGCCGGGGAACCCGGGTACTCCGGGGAATCCGGGTACGCCCGGGAACCCTGGGACTCCGGGAAACCCCGGTACGCCCGGGAACCCTGGTACGCCGGGTAATCCGGGGCAGTCCGGGACGCCTGGTACCCCCGGTAGGCCGGGAACCCCCGGCCACCCCGGCCTCCCCGGCAGCCCCACGGGCCCCGGGACCGGCTCGGTCGTCCCGGGCACCCACCCCGGCCAGGGGACGGGTACGGGGACCGGCAGTGCCGTCGGGCTGGGGCCGGCCCGCCAGGCCGGACTCGCCGCCACGGGAGCCGGCGACACCCTCGGTATCGCCCTCCCGCTCGCGGCCGGCACGCTGCTCGCGGGAGCCGTCCTCTACCGCCGCGCCCGCAGCGCGGCCTGACGGCCCCTCACGGCGCGGGCCCCGCCCCCGGGAGCGGGGCCCGCGCCACCGTCACCAGGTCGCGCGGACCTGACGGATGATCCGGCGGCGCAACCGCACGCGGCGACTGCCGTCCCGGTGCAGGGTCAGCCGGTCGAGCTCCCAGTTCCCGTACTCGGCATGGTCGGTCAGCAGGCGGGTCGCCTCGATGCGGGGGACCCCGCGAGGCACGTACACGTCGACAAATTCGTATTCCGGCATCGCATCTATTGTGCGGGCACGGCCCTGCTACGGATAGCGTCTGCACTATGTCTGATGCCGCTCTGCCCACTGTTGCCGAGGTACGCGCCGCCGCCGAGGCGGTCAAGGCCGCCATCGACCGTCACCTCGCCGCGGTCGAGAGCAGGATCGGGGAGGAGGACCCGGCCGTCTACGCCGCGTTCAACGAACTCGCCGCCGCCGCCGAGGAGTACGACGAACTCCTCTACGACCGCTACGACGAGGTCACCCCGTTCGAGATCCCCACCCCCGAGGACGGCGCCCCGTACGCGGGGCCCGCGGAGCCCGCCGCGTTCAGCGTGCTCATCCGCCGCGACTACACCGTCGTCCAGCCGTCGCGGCTGATCGCACAGGCCGACCGGGTCGCCGCGCACGACCGGGACGCCGAACTCGTCCACGACGGCGGCACCGCCGGCGCCCTGGGCGTCCTGTTCGGGGAGTACGAGCCCGACGAGATCGCCTCCCGCTCCAAGGACTTCGGCCTGGAGGAGGGCGACTCGACCCTCTGGATCGCGGCCGCGCACGAGGTCGCGGAACCGGGGGAGTGGCTCGGCGAGCCCTTCGGGAACACCGACCCGCAGGACGTGCTGCACCGGTTCGACGTCAGCTCCGTGTTCGACGAGGACACCGACGACTTCGACGAGGAGGACGAGGCCGAGGACGACGAGGCGGCCGAACCGGGCCTGGCGCCCGCCTGATCCGTCGGCCCGCTCCCGCGTCCGCGTCCGCGCCGGACCTGCCGCGGCCCCCGCCCGGGAAGGGCGGGGGCCGCGGTGTGCGGGCGCCGCCCGGGAAGGGCGGGGGCCGCGGTGTGCGGGCGGGCCGTAGGACGGCCCGTTGCTCGGGTACTCGGTTACTCGGGCTGCTCCTGCGCCGCCGCCGTCAGGGCCCGCAGCAGGCCCGCCAGCCGGGTCGTCCGCGGCTTCGGCAGCACCTGCGCGACCGCGTGCGCCAGCGCCTGGTCCACGCCGTGCACCACCGACAGGTGCCGCTCGGCCCGGCCGAAGGCCGTGTACACCCAGTCCCGCGACAGGGCCTGCGCCGCATCGCCCGGCAGTACGGCCACCACCGCCGGCCAGCGCGCGCCGACCGCCTGGTGCGCCGTCACCGCCCAGCCGTGCCGCACCTGCGCCTCCACCCGCTCCCGCGGTACGACGATGCGCCCGCCCGCGGTGTCCAGGTGCAGCCCCTCGGCGTCGGCGGACACCACGTGGCCCGGCACCGCCCGCCCCGGCGAGGGCACGTGGACCACGCGGTCGCCGGGGTCGAAGCCGCCGAACCGGCCCGGGCCGGGGTTCAGCCGCTCCTTCAGGGCCGCGTTCAGCGCGCGCGTGCCGGCCGGGCCGCCGTGGCCCGGGGTGATCACCTGGATGCCGTCCGCCGCGATCCCGAAGGCGCGCGGCACCGACTCCGCCACCAGCTGCACGGTGCGGTGCACGGCTTCGCCGGCGTCGCGCACGGGCACGATGACGACCTCCTTGCCGGGGGCGTCGACCTGGTTCAGTTCGCCGATGCCGATCCCCGACACCAGCTCGCCGAGCGGGCCCGGGTCGGGGATGCGGGAGACCAGCTGCGGGCAGGCGCGGGCCGCGAGCAGGTCGGCGAAGACCCGGCCGGGGCCCGCCGATCCGAGCACCGACGGGTCCCCGGACAGGACCAGGCGGGCGCCGTCGGGCACCGACTCCACCAGGGCGGCGGCGGTCTCCACGTCCAGCTGCGGCGCGTCCAGGACGACCAGCAGGTCGAGCTCGAACTGGCCGTCCGCGTCCCGCTGCGGGCCCTCCGTGCCGGCGAGCAGCCCGGCCACCGTGACGGCCTCCCGGCGGCCCGGGGCGTGCGCGGCCAGACAGGTGCGCAGGCCCCGCTCCCGGGCGGCCGCCACCAGGGCCAGCGGCTCGGCGCGGGCGGCCTCGCCGCCGGTGTGCACGACGAGGCCGTGGCCCGCGACCGCGCGGATCAGCTCGGCGCCCGGGCCGGTGGCGGCGCCGTCCCAGTCGGCCGGGCCGGCGAAGGTGCCGGCCAGCCGGGCCAGGCCGTCGGCGAGGCTCTCCTCGGCCAGTGCGTAGCCCTCCAGGCCGACCAGGACGCGTACGGGCTGCGCGTCGTCCTCCTCGCCGTCCTCCGCGTCGTCCTGCGCGGCGGACGGCGCGGCGGATGGTGCGGCGGGCGTGTCCAGCGGCTCGTGGAACACCAGGACCAGGCCCTCGGCGATGGCCTGCTCCAGGGCGTCGGCGGGCCTGGGCACGCCGTACTGGGCCAGGGCCGATTCCAGGGTCGGGGCCTCCAGGGCGGTGTGGCCCTTGAGCGCGGCCTGCTCCAGCAGCCAGCCGACGAGGGCGGCGGCGCGGCGGTCGTCGGCCGGGCCGGCCGCGGGGCCGAGGAGGGCGCGGGCGAAGCCGTCGGCCTGTGTGGGGCGGACGCCGGTGACCGCCAGGAGCCGCCAGGGGTTCTCGGCGAGCTCCTCGGCGGCCGCCTCGCCGAGGGCGGCTGCGGCCCGGGCGGCCAGCTCGGCGGGGGCGCCGCCGCGGGCCAGGACCGCCCGTACGGCCTCGACGCCCTCGGCGGACGGTTCGGGAGCCGCCGCCGGGCGGGGGCGCGGCTGCGGCTGCGGCTGCGACTGCGGGGCGGGGGCCGGAGCGGGCCTGCGCGCCCCGCCCTCGGCGTCGTCGAAGTACCGCGGGGCGGGCTTCTCGCCGCTCTCCACGGCCCGTACGGCGGCCAGCAGGTCCGCGGCCTTGCCGCTGAGCTTGGCGCCGGCGTCGACCGGGCCCTGCCGCTGGGCCTTGCGGCGCTCGATGCGCTCCCGCTCGACCTTCTGGGCGGCGAGCTCCGCCTCGGCCTCGCTGAGTTGGGGGCCGTCGCCGTCCCCTGCGGGGCTTTCCCCCACCCCGCCCCTTCCCGAAACCGGGGACTCCGCCCCCGGCCCCCCGCCCACCTCGGCGTCGCCCAGCGCGGCTTCGCCGCCCGCATGCGGCGCCCTGGCGGCCGCCCCGTTGCCGGCTGCGCCGGACGGCGACCCGTCCGCGTCTCCGGCTTCGCCGGCAGCGCCACCGGCCGGCGCCGGGCCGTCTGCGTCGGCGTCGCTGGTTGCCGGGTCCGGCGCCTCGGTGGCGGCCGCCCCGTTGCCGCCTGCGCCGGCCTGCGAGTCGTCCCCGTCCCCGGCTTCGCCGGCAGCGCTGCCCGCCTGTGCCGGGCCGTCCGCCTCGGCTTCGCCCTGCGCGGCGTGGGTTGCCGGGTCCGGCTGGGGCGTGCCGGTGGTGGCCGGCTCGTTGTCGTCTGCGCCGGCCTGCGAGTCGTTGCCGCTCTCGGCTTCGCCGGTGGCGCCGCCGGCCGGCGCCGGGCCGTCTGCCTCCGCGTCGCCCTGCGCGGCTTCGCCGCCTCCGGCTGCGCCGGTTGCGGGGTCCGCTTGCGGCGCACCGGTGGTGGCCGGCTCGTTGTCGTCTGCGTCGGCCTGCGGATCGTCCCCGTCCCCGGCTTCGCCCGTAGACCCGGCGGCCCGCTCGGGGCCGTCTGCGTCGGCTTCACCCTGCGCGGGGTCGCCGGGTGCCGGGTCCGCCTGCGGCGTGCCGGTGGTGGCCGCCGCGCTGCCGCCCGCGCCGGCCTGCGCCCCGGCTTCGCCGGCAGCGCCGCCGCCCGGCGCCGGGCCGTCCGCCCCGGCTTCGGGCCGCGTGGGGGCCGCCTGGGGGGTGTCGGGGGCCGGGGTGGCCTCCGGGGCGGCGGGGTGGCGGTCCGTGCTCACAGCGTGCTCCAGTCGTGATCCGGGTAGCGGTGCACCGGCGCCGAGACATCGTCCAGCGCCTGGCGGATTTCCTCCGGAAGGGTAAGGGTCTCCACCGACAGTGCCTCTGCCAGCTGCGGTGACGTGCGCGCGCCGACGAGTGGCGCGACCACCCCGGGACGGTCCCGGACCCACGCCAGGGCCACCTGGAGCGGGGTCACCGCCAGGCCGTGGGCGGCCGTGGCGACCGCGTCCACGATCCCGCCCGCCGTGTCGTCGAGGTACGGCTCCACGAAGCCGGCCATGCCGGGCGACGCGCCCCGGGAGTCCGCCGGGGTGCCCGACCGGTACTTGCCCGTCAGCACCCCGCGCCCCAGCGGGGAGGAGGGAAGGAGCCCGACGCCCAGGTCCAGCGCCGCGGGGAGCACCTCCCGCTCCACGCCCCGCTGGAGGAGGGAGTACTCCATCTGGGTGGTGGCCAGGCGGGTTCGCACCCCCGGCGCCGCCAGCTGCCACGTGGCGGCCTTCGCCAGCTGCCAGCCGCTGAAGTTGCACACCCCCGCGTACCGGGCCCGCCCGCTGCTGACCGCCAGGTCCACCGCGTGGAGGGTCTCCTCCAGCGGGGTGCCCGGGTCGAAGGCGTGGACCTGCCACAGGTCCACGTACTCCGTGCCCAGCCGGGCCAGGGAGTCGTCCAGCGCGGCGAGCAGGTGCCCGCGCGAGCCGTCGAAGCGCCGGTCGGGATCCGGCACGCCGCCCGCCTTCGTCGCGATGACCAGCTCCCGCCGCGGCACCAGCGAGCCGACGAGCCGCCCGAGCAGGTACTCCGCCTCGCCGCCGCCGTACACGTCGGCGGTGTCGACGAGCGTGCCGCCCGCCTCCCAGAAGGTCTTCAACAGCTCCGCGGTGCCCGGCTCGTCCGGGCCCTGCGCGTCACGGCCCCACGTCAGGGTGCCGAGGCCGATCCGGGACACGCGCAGGCCGGTGCGGCCGAGATGCCTCTGCTCCATGAACGCTGAGACTAGCGGGGCACTGACGCCGCGGACCCGGGCGCGCTACAGTCCCTGCCCAGACCTACGTTACTGATCGGTAAACCGGTAAGGGGACGACACATGCGGCTCGGCATCAATCTCGGCTACTGGGGCGCCGGCATGGACGCGGACAACCTGGCCGTGGCCCAGGAGGCGGACCGCCTCGGCTACGACGTCTGCTGGGCCGCCGAGGCCTACGGCTCGGACGCGCCGACCGTGCTCGCCTGGGTCGCCGCCCAGACCGAGCGGATCGACGTCGGCTCCGCGATCATGCAGATCCCGGCCCGCCAGCCCGCGATGACCGCCATGACGGCCGCCACCCTCGACTCGCTCACCGGCGGCCGCTTCCGCCTGGGCCTGGGCGTCTCCGGCCCCCAGGTCTCCGAGGGCTGGTACGGCGTGAAGTTCGACAAGCCGCTCGCCCGGACGCGCGAGTACGTGGAGATCGTCCGCAAGGCGATGACCCGCGAGCGCCTCACCTACGAGGGCGAGCACTGGACCCTGCCCCTGCCGGGCGGCCCGGGCAAGCCGATCAAGCTGACCGTGCACCCGGAGCGCGAGCACATCCCGCTCTACATCGCCGCCATCGGCCCGAAGAACCTCGAACAGACCGGCGAGATCGCCGACGGCGCCCTGCTGATCTTCCCGGCCGCCGAGCACCTGGAGGCCACCGCGCTCACCCACATCCGGGCGGGCCGCGAGAAGGTCGGGCTCACCATGGACGGCTTCGACGTCTGCCCGACCGTCCCGCTGGCCGTCGGCGACGACGTGAACGGCCTCGCCGACATGTTCCGCCCCTACACGGCCCTGTACGTCGGCGGCATGGGCAGCCGCAAGCAGAACTTCTACAACCAGCTCGCCCAGCGCATGGGGTACGAGAAGGAGGCCGCCGAGATCCAGGACAGGTACCTGGCGGGCGACAAGACGGGCGCCGCCGAGGCCGTCCCGCACTCGCTGATCGACTCCACCACCCTGCTCGGCTCGGTCGAGCGCATCGCGGACCGGATGCGGGCCTACGCCGAGGCCGGCGTCACCACGCTGACCCTCGCCCCGGCCGGCTTCACCCTGGACGAGCGGATCACCGCGCTGCGCGCCGGCACCGAGGCCTTGGAGCTGGCCGGCCTCGCCTGACCCGGAGGGGCCCTGCGGCCGTGGTGGGGGCTCGGGGGTCTTCCCCGCCACGGCCGACACAGCCAACAACGCGCGCGGGGCCCGCCGGGTTACGCCCCCGCGCCACCCCGTTCGGCCCACCCCGTTCGGCCGAGTCCGGCGGCTCCTCGGTTGCCCGGCCCCCGGAACGGCCGTTGACTCGATGCATGCTCTCTGCCCGCAGCCTGTTCCAGGAGATCGTCGACCACGACGACTCCTTCCAGCTGTTCTGCTCGATCGCCGCCAGCGGGGAGTCCCAGGGCGGATGGGAGAACGCGCGGATCGCGGCCCTGGTGCCCGACAGCATGCGCGAGCTTGCCCCCAAGATCACCCGGCACGGGGCCGACGAGGACAAGCACGGCCGTATCTTCCACGCCCTGCTGCGCAAGCGGGGCCTGCCGGCCGTGCCCGTACCGCCCGAGACCGACTACACGATGCTGCTGGAACGCAGCGGCATCGGCCTGGCCCACGCCAAGCTCCGCTCCGACGAGCCGCTGACGGAGGAGGACATCGTCGTCTACCTCTCGCACAGCCGGGTGACCGAGCAGCGCGCCGCCGACCAGATGGACATGCTCGTGCGGCACTTCGGCGACCACCCCGAGGTCGGCAGGGCCATCCGCATGATCAGCCACGACGAGGACAACCACCTGTCCTACTGCCACGAGGAGCTGCTCCGCCTCGCCCGCGAGGGCCACGGCCGCACCATCCAGCGGGTGCTGCGCGAGAGCGCCCTCACCGAGATCGCCGTCTACCGGGACGTGAGCCTCGCCGTCATGGGCCACATGGGCCGGCTCCTGCACTGGCCCCCCGCCAAATCGGCCGCGCTCGCCGCCGGCATCCGCGGCACGTACGCCTGGGAGCGCTTCGCCGGCTGGCACCGGATGGTCGCCCTGCACCCGCCGGAGCGGCGCAACCCCCTGGGGGGCGCCCCGACCGGCGCCCCCGAGTTCGCGTAGCTCCTGCGGCGCTAGAGCCAGCCGCGGGACTTGAACAGCCGGTGCAGGCCCAGGCAGGCCGCCGCCATCACCGCCAGCACCGCCGGATAGCCCCACGTGTGCCGCAGTTCCGGCATGTGGTCGAAGTTCATCCCGTAGATCCCCGCGACCATCGTCGGGACGGCCGCCATCGCCGCCCACGCGGAGATCTTGCGCATGTCGTCGTTCTGCCGGACGCCCATCTGCGCCAGGTGCGCGGCCAGCGCGTCCGACAGCAGCCGGTCCAGCCCCTCGATGTACTCGTTGGCCTTCGTCAGGTGGTCGGCGACGTCCCGGAAGAACGGCCTGGCGTGGTCGTGCACGAACGGCACCGTCCCGGAGGCCAGCCGGTCCATCGGCTGCAGCAGCGGGCTCGTCGCCCGCCGGAACTCCAGCACCTGCCGCTTGAACCCGTAGATCCGGGCGGCGGTGTTCCGGGTGTCCGGGGCGACCGGGGCGAAGACCTCCGCCTCCAGCTCCTCCAGGTCCGCCTGCAGCTCGGCCGCCACCTCGATGTAGTGGTCCACCACCGCGTCGGACACCGCGTACAGCACCGCCGTCGGGCCGTGCCGCAGCACCTCCGGCTCCTGCTCCAGCCGGGTGCGTACGGCGGCCAGCGCGGCCCCCTCGCCGTGCCGGACCGTGACCACGAACGAGTCGCCGATGAACACCATCAGCTCGCCGGTGGCCACCGTGTCCGCGTCGTCGTCGTACACCACCGGCTTCAGCACGACGAACAGCGAGTCGTCGTACACCTCCAGCTTCGGCCGCTGGTGCGCCGTCAGCGCGTCCTCGACCGCCAGCTTGTGCAGCCCGAACTCCCGGCTGACGTGCTCGAATTCCTCCTCCGTCGGCTCGTGCATGCCGACCCAGAGGAAGGCGTCGCCCACCGCCCGCGCCTCGTCGAGGGCATCGGAGAAGTCCTCGGGGGCGGGGGAGCGGCGGCCGTCCCGGTACATCGCGCAGTCGACAATCACGCCGGGCATTGTCCCCCGCCGGGCGCCCGTCCGCACCAGGGCGGCCCCGCGCCCCCCCGCGAACGTCTCCCGCCCGCCCCTGCTCCGCCGCACAGGCCCTAGGCTTGGCGCCATGGCCACGCTGATCCTCGTACGACACGGGCGGTCCACCGCCAACACCGCAGGGCTGCTCGCCGGATGGACCCCGGGCGTGGCCCTCGACGCACGCGGTGCGGAGCAGGCCGCGGCCCTGCCCGGACGGCTCGCCGGGGTGCCGCTCGCCGCAGCCGTCAGCAGCCCCCTCCAGCGCTGCCGGGAGACCCTCGAACCCCTGCTCGCCGCCCGCCCCGAGCTCGAGCTGCACGCCGACGAGCGGATCGGCGAATGCCACTACGGCGACTGGTCCAACCGCAAACTCTCCGAGCTCGCCGACGAACCCCTGATGAAGATCGTCCAGCAGCACCCCTCGGCCGCCGCCTTCCCCGGCGGTGAGTCCCTGCGCGCGATGCAGGCCCGCGCCGTGGACGCCGTACAGGAGTGGAACGCGCGGATCGAACAGGAGCACGGCAGCGACGCCGTCTTCCTGATGTGCTCGCACGGCGACATCATCAAGTCCCTTGTCGCGGACGCCCTCGGCATGCACCTCGACCTCTTCCAGCGCATCCACGTCGACCCCTGCTCCGTCACGGCCGTCCGCTACACCGCGACGCGGCCGTTCCTGCTCAGGCTCGGCGACACCGGCGACTTCGGCTCGCTCGCCCCGCGCCCCGCCCGCGTACCGGACTCGGCCGGCGCCGACACCGAGAGCTTCGAGGCGGCCACCGAGGACGGCGGGAACGCGGTCGTGGGAGGCGGTGCGGGCGCGGCGTGATCGAACGGCGCAGTAGGGTGGATGGGCCAACACTAGTGCGCACCCGTGCCCCTGCCGCCGAGACTTGGAGACTGGACGTGCCCCGTCAGGTGTTCCTCTACGACCCGCCGGACCGCTTCGTGGCCGGCACGGTCGGTCTGCCGGGACGCCGTACGTTCTTCCTGCAGGCCTCCGCCGGCCCCCGCGTCACCAGCGTCTCCCTGGAGAAGACCCAGGTCGCCGCGCTTGCCGAGCGGATGGACGAGCTGCTGGACGAGGTCGTTCGGCGCACCGGGGGCAACGCGGCGGTCCCGGCCGTGGCCCCCACCGAGGCCGCCGACACGGCGCCTCTGGACGTCCCCGTCGACGAGGAGTTCCGCGTCGGCACCATGGCCCTGGCCTGGGACGGCGAGCAGCAGCGCATGATCGTCGAGGCGCAGGCGCTGGTGGAGATCGAGGTGGACTCCGAGGAGGACCTCGCAGAGGCGGAGGAGCGGCTGCTGCAGGACGAGGAGAACGGCCCGCCGATGCTCCGCGTCCGCCTCACCGGCGCCCAGGCCCGGGCCTTCGCCAAGCGGGCCCTGGACGTGGTCAACGCCGGCCGGCCGCCGTGCCCGCTGTGCAGCCTGCCGCTGGACCCCGAGGGCCACGTGTGCCCCCGCCAGAACGGCTACCGGCGCCAGGTGTGAAGGCCACGGGGGAGCTCGAGGAAGTGCTCGCCAAGGGCGAGCTGACCGTCGTCGGCCGGATCCCGGGGGCGTCCAACGCGGTCCTGCTGTGCACGGCGACGTACGGGGGCGCCGACGTCGACTGCGTGTACAAGCCGGTCAAGGGGGAGCGCCCCCTGTGGGACTTCCCGGACGGCAACCTCGCCCGCCGGGAGGTCGCCGCCTACCTGGTCTCCGAGGCCACCGGCTGGGGCCTGGTGCCGCCGACCGTGCTGCGCGACGGACCGTACGGGGAGGGCATGGTCCAGCAGTGGATCGAGTCCGGCCACGGCGACGGCGAGGCCGAAGCCGACGGGAGCGGGCTGCTGGCCCTCGTCGAGGGCGAGGAGGCGGGAGAGGGCTGGAAGCCCGTCGGCTTCGCCGACGTCGGGGAGGGCCGCACCGCGCTCCTCGTCCACGCCGACGACCCGCGGCTGCGCCGCCTCTCCGTCCTCGACGCCGTGATCAACAACGGCGACCGCAAGGGCGGCCACCTGCTGCCCGGGCCCGACGGGCGGCTGTACGGCATCGACCACGGGGTCAGCTTCCACGTCGAGGACAAGCTGCGCACCCTCCTGTGGGGCTGGGCCGGGGAGCCGCTGACCGACGAGGCCCAGGAGGTGCTCGGCCTGCTCCAGGGGCGGCTCGCGGCCGGGGAGGCGCTCGCCACCCGGCTGGCCGAACTGATCACGCCCGCCGAGCTGGCCGCCGTACGGGCCAGGGTGGCGCGTCTGCTGCGCACCGGGGTGCATCCCAAGCCCTCCGGGCAGTGGCCCGCCATCCCCTGGCCGCCCGTCTGAGCAGGACGGGGCCCGCGTACCTCGCGACACGCACAGAACCAGCCGGACCGCAAGAGCGCCGATCAGGCCAACCCTGCTGGTCCGGTTCGTTTTCGGAACACGCGTCCGGTTAGGCTCGTGGCATGCATGCCTGGCCCGCTTCTGAGGTCCCCGCCCTTCCCGGCAAGGGCCGCGACCTCCAGATCCACGACACCGCGACCCAGGGGAAGATCACCCTCGACCCCGGTCCCGTCGCCCGTATCTACGTCTGCGGCATCACCCCGTACGACGCGACCCACATCGGTCACGCGGCGACCTACAACGCGTTCGACCTCGTGCAGCGCGTGTGGCTCGACACCAAGCGGCAGGTTCACTACGTCCAGAACGTCACGGACGTCGACGACCCCCTGCTCGAGCGGGCGCTGCGCGACGGCCACGACTGGACCGAGCTCGCGGAGCGCGAGACCGCCCTGTTCCGCGAGGACATGACCGCACTGCGCATCCTGCCCCCGCAGCACTACATCGGCGCCGTCGAGGCCATACCGGGCATCGTGCCGCTGGTGGAGCGGCTGCGGGACGCGGGCGCTGCGTACGAGCTGGACGGGGACGTCTACTTCTCGGTGGAGTCCGACGTCAACTTCGGCCAGGTGTCCAACCTGGACGCCGAGGCGATGCGGCTGCTGTCCGCGGAGCGCGGCGGCGACCCGGAGCGGCCGGGCAAGAAGAACCCGGTCGACCCGATGCTGTGGATGGCCGCGCGCCCGGGCGAGCCGAGCTGGGACGGCGGCTCGCTGGGCCCCGGCCGGCCCGGCTGGCACATCGAGTGCGTCGCCATCGCCCTGGACCACCTGGGGATGGGCTTCGACATCCAGGGCGGCGGGTCGGACCTCGCCTTCCCGCACCACGAGATGGGGGCCTCGCACGCGCAGGTCCTGACGGGCGAGTTCCCGATGGCCAAGGCGTACGTGCACGCGGGCATGGTCGCGCTGCACGGCGAGAAGATGTCGAAGTCCAAGGGCAACCTGGTCTTCGTCTCCGCGCTGCGGCGGGCCGGGGTGGACCCGGCGGCGATCCGCCTCGCGCTGCTCTCGCACCACTACCGGGCCGACTGGGAGTGGACCGACGCGGTCCTCGCCGAGGCGGAGGCCCGCCTGGCGCGCTGGCGCGCGGCGGTGTCCCGGCCGGACGGCCTGCCGGCCGACGCGCTGGTGGAGGAGGTCAGGGCGGCCCTGGCGGACGACCTGGACGCCCCTGCGGCGCTGGCCGCCGTGGATCGCTGGGTGGACGCCCAGAACGCCTCCGACGGCGACGACACCACGGCCCCGGGCCTGGTCTCCCGCACGGTCGACGCCCTCCTGGGCGTAGCCCTGTAACCCCGCTGAACGAGCCGCCTCAAACGCCGGCGGGGCTGATTTATCAGCCCCGCCGGCGTTTGAGGTGCGGGGTCTGGGGCGGAGCCCCCGGTTACG
>NZ_JBEZVK010000023.1:0-50023 GCF_040636955.1 Streptomyces sp. NPDC032472 | reverse complement strand
CGACAACCCCCCCCACACCCCCCGGGGGGTGTATTATACACCCCCCGCGGGTGTTTGGGGGGGGGGGGCGGGGGGCCCCCCCCCCCGTTTCCGGGGGCACCTCCCAGCGGTAGCCGGGGGAGAAGGGGCGGGGAGGGGACACGCTCCGCGCAGCGGCATACGCGGCCCCCGGGGTCACGCGACGGGCGGCTCCGGCGGGGCCGGGTCGTCGCCCGGCTCCTGGTCCGGGTCCGACGGGCGGCGCGGCGGCCGGGTACGCCCCGAGGACGTGTCCCGGAGGTACGAGCCGTCGGCCCCCCCGGCGCCCGGCTCGGCAGCCGGATCCCGCCGCCGCAGATACCGCTCGAACTCCCGGGCAATGGCGTCCCCGGACGCCTCCGGCAGGTCCGCGGTGTCCCGCGCCTCCTCCAGCGTCTGCACGTACTCCGCGACCTCGCTGTCCTCCGCGGCCAGTTGGTCGACGCCGAGCTGCCAAGCCCGCGCGTCCTCCGGCAGTTCGCCGAGCGGGATCCGGATGTCGATCAGGTCTTCCAGCCGGTTCAGCAGGGCCAGCGTGGCCTTCGGGTTCGGCGGCTGCGAGACGTAGTGCGGGACCGCCGCCCACAGCGACACCGCCGGCACCCCGGCGTGCGTGCAGGCCTCCTGGAGGATCCCTACGATGCCCGTCGGCCCCTCGTACTTGGTCTCCTCCAGGTCCATCGTGCGCGCCAGGTCCGGGTCGGAGGTGACCCCGCTGACGGGCACGGGCCGGGTGTGCGGGGTGTCGCCCAGCAGCGCACCCAGGATGACCACCATCTCGACGCCCAGCTCGTGGGCGAAGCCCAGCAGTTCGTTGCAGAACGACCGCCACCGCATGGACGGCTCGATGCCCCGCACGATCACCAGGTCGCGCGGCTTCGCGCCGCCGATCCGCACCACGGACAGCCGCGTCGTCGGCCACGTGATCTTCCGTACGCCGTTGTCCAGCCACACGGTCGGCCGGTTGACCTGGAAGTCGTAGTAGTCCTCGGCGTCCAGTGCCGCGAAGACCTCGCCCTTCCACTCCCGGTCCAGGTGCGCCACCGCACCGGAGGCCGCGTCACCCGCGTCGTTCCAGCCCTCGAACGCGGCCACCATGACCGGGTCGATCAGCTCGGGCACGCCCTCAAGCTCGATCACCCAGGTCTCCTTCCGAAGTTCCCTTGTGTACGTGGGAAAGCCTAAGCCTTGTGGGGACGCCCGCCACAGCCCACGACAGAGGGGCGGTTCCCCTCGGAACCGCCCCTCTTCCCCACCTGCGCCGCAGCTATGCCTTGCGGGCCAGCATCTCCTCGACGCGGCCGCGGACCGCGTCGTCGTCGAGGCCGCGGATGGTCACCGTCGTGCGGCGGCGCAGCACGTCGTCGACGGTCTCGGCCCACTCGAAGTCGCGGGCGTAGGCGACCTGCGCCCAGATCTCCGGGCCGTCCGGGTGGATCCGCTCGGCCAGCGCCGGGTCCTCGTTGGCCAGGCGCGCGATGTCGAAGGCGAGCGAGCCGTAGTGGGAGGCCAGGTGGCGGGCGGTCAGCGGGTCCATGCGCGCGCCGGGCTCGCGGTCGACGAGCAGGCGGTGCGCGACCGCGTTCGGGTTGGCGACACCGGGCAGCGGCACCCGGCGCACCAGGGACTTCACCGGCTCCATGTCGTCGGTCAGCGGGCTGCCGGGCAGCTTGGCCAGCTTGTCCATGACCACGCGGCCGATGTGGCGGTACGTGGTCCACTTGCCGCCGGCCACCGACAGCATGCCGCCCGCACCCTCGGTGACGACCGTCTCGCGCTTGGCCTTCTCCACGCCGCCGGGGCCGCCGGGCAGGACGCGCAGGCCGGCGAAGGCGTACGTCATCAGGGACCGGTCGAGGTCGGCGTCCTTCACGGAGAAGGCGGCCTCGTCCAGGATCTGCTGGATGTCCTTCTCGGTGGCGCGCACGTCCGCCGGGTCGCCCTCGTACACCTCGTCGGTGGTGCCCAGCAGCAGCTGGTCCTCCCACGGCAGGGCGAAGGTGATGCGGTACTTGTCGATCGGGGTGGCCATCGCGGCCTTCCACGGCGACTTGCGCTTCATGACGATGTGGGCGCCCTTGGACAGGCGGATCGACGGCAGCGCGTGCTTGTCTTCCATGCGCCGCAGGTGGTCCACCCACGGGCCGGTGGCGTTGAGCACGACGCGGGCGTCGATGCCGAACTCGGTGCCGTCCAGGCGGTCCTTGAGCTCGGCGCCGGAGACCCGGCCGCGCGTGGTGCGCAGGCCGGTGACCTCGGCGTGGTTGAGGACGACGGCGCCGGACTCGACGGCCGCGCGGACCGTCATGACGGCGACGCGGGAGTCGTTCATCTGGTGGTCGTAGTAGACCGCGACGGCCTTGAGGTTGTCCGTCTTCAGGCCGGGGTTGTCGGCGACGGCACGGGCCGGGGATATGACCTTGCCCATGCCGTCGCCGAAGGCCGAGAGGGCGGAGTAGGCGAAGACGCCCGCGCCCAGCTTGGCCGCACCCACCGGGCCGCCCTTGTAGACCGGCAGGTAGAACGTGAGCGGGTTGACCAGGTGCGGGGCCACGTCCTTGGCCAGCACCCGCCGCTCGTGGTGGTTCTCGGCCACCAGCTTGACCGCGCCGGTCTGCAGGTAGCGCAAGCCCCCGTGGACGAGCTTGGAGGAGGCGGAGGACGTGGCGCCGGCGAAGTCGCCGGCGTCCACCATGGCCACCCGCAGACCCGACTGCGCGGCGTGCCAGGCCACCGAGGTGCCCAGGATTCCGCCGCCGATGACCAGCAGGTCGTACGTGGCCTTCGACAGCTGCTCACGGGTCTCGGCGCGGCCCGGGTTCGAGCCGGCGGTCGGGTGCGTTCCCAGGGCGGGGACGCTCTGCAGGGTGCTCATGTCTCTTCAGCTCCTCATCGGTTCGTCGGCTGGTGCGGTCAGCCGGCGTTTTCCTCGTCGATCCAGCCCATGGACCGCTCGACGGCCTTGAGCCAGTTCTTGTACTCGCGGTCCCGCTGCTCGGCGGGCATCCGCGGGGTCCACTCCGCCGCGCGGCGCCAGTTGGCGCGCAGGGCGTCGGTGTCGGGCCAGAAGCCGACGGCCAGGCCGGCGGCGTAGGCGGCGCCGAGGCAGGTGGTCTCGGCGACCATCGGACGGACCACGGGGGCGTCCAGGAAGTCCGAGAGCGTCTGCATCAGCAGGTTGTTGGAGGTCATACCACCGTCGACCTTGAGGGCCGCCAGCTCGACGCCGGAGTCCTTGGTCATGGCGTCGGTGATCTCGCGGGTCTGCCAGGCGGTGGCCTCGAGCACGGCACGGGCGATGTGCGCCTTGGTGACGTAGCGGGTGAGGCCGGCGATCACACCGCGGGCGTCGGAGCGCCAGTACGGGGCGAACAGGCCGGAGAAGGCGGGGACGAAGTAGGCGCCGCCGTTGTCCTCGACGGAGGAGGCCAGCGTCTCGATCTCGGCCGCGGACTTGATCAGGCCCATCTGGTCGCGCATCCACTGGACGAGCGAGCCGGTGACGGCGATGGAGCCCTCCAGGGCGTAGACCGGCTTCTGGTCGCCGATCTGGTAGCCGACCGTGGTCAGCAGGCCGCTGTAGGAGTTGATGATCTTGTCGCCGGTGTTCATCAGCATGAACGTGCCGGTGCCGTACGTGGACTTGGCCTCGCCCTCGGAGAAGCAGGTCTGGCCGAACAGGGCGGCCTGCTGGTCGCCGAGCGCGGAGGCGACCGGGACGCCGGCGAGGACGCCGTCCTTGACGTGGCCGTAGACCTCGGCGGAGGACTTGATCTCGGGGAGCACGTTGAGCGGGACGCCCATGGACTCCGCGATCTTCTCGTCCCAGGCCAGGGTGTGCAGGTTCATCAGCATGGTGCGCGAGGCGTTGGTGACGTCCGTGACGTGCGCACCGCCCTCGGCGCCACCGGTCAGGTTCCAGATGACCCAGGTGTCCATGGTGCCGAAGAGGATGTCGCCGGCCTCGGCGCGCTCGCGCAGGCCCTCGACGTTGTCGAGCAGCCAGCGGACCTTGGGGCCTGCGAAGTACGAGGCGAGCGGCAGGCCCGTCTCGCGGCGGAAGCGGTCCTGGCCGACGTTGCGGCCGAGCTCCTTGCACAGGGCGTCGGTGCGGGTGTCCTGCCAGACCAGCGCGTTGTGCACCGGCTCGCCGGTGTTCTTGTCCCACAGGACGGTGGTCTCGCGCTGGTTGGTGATGCCGATCGCCTTGACGTCGGCGGCGGTGAAGCCCGGGATGTCTTGGGCGGCCTTGGCGATGGCGCCGGCGACGACCTCCTGGACGTTGGCCCAGATCTCCTTGGCGTCGTGCTCGACCCAGCCGGGCTTGGGGAAGATCTGCTCGTGCTCCTTCTGGTCGACGGCGACGATGCGGCCGTCGCGGTCGAAGACGATGCAGCGGGAGGAGGTGGTGCCCTGGTCGATCGCGGCGATGAACGGGCCGGTGCTGCTGGTCATGGTGGCTGCTCCTGGGAGGTCTGTGGTGCGGAACCAGTAGGCGGTGCGGATCTTACGAACGCGGCCGGTAGCTGATCAGGCGAACGCGATGTTGTACAGACCGCCTGCGAGGGCGGCGCCGGCGAGCGGGCCGACCACCGGTATCCAGGAGTAGCCCCAGTCGGAGCCGCCCTTGTTGGGCAGCGGCAGCAGGGCGTGGACGATGCGCGGACCGAGGTCGCGGACCGGGTTGATGGCGTAGCCGGTCGGGCCGCCGAGCGAGAGGCCGATGCCCACGACGACGAAGGAGGTGATCAGGACGCCGATGACGCCGAGGCCCTTGCCGCCGTCCTGGAGGCCCTGGGTGAGGATCGCGAGGACGAGGACTGCGGTGCCGATGATCTCGGTGACGAGGTTCTGCACCACGTTGCGGATCTCGGGGCCGGTGGAGAAGACGCCGAGGACGGGGCCCGCCACGTCGTGCGGGTGCGGGTCCTCCGGGCCGAGCTTGGCGTCACGGATGTGCTCGGGGTCCGAGAGGTGGGCCCGGAACTGGCCGTAGTAGGTGACCCACATCAGCACGGCGCCGAGCATGGCGCCGAGGAGCTGGCCGGCGAAGTAGACCGGGACGTCGCTCCACTCGCCGTTCTTGACGGCGAGGCCGACGGTGACCGCCGGGTTGAGGTGCGCACCGGAGAGCGGGGCGGAGACGTAGGCGGCGATCAGTACGGCGAAACCCCAGCCGAAGGTGATCGAGAGCCACCCGGCGTTGCGGGCCTTGGAGCTCTTGAGGGTCACGGCGGCGCAGACACCGCCGCCGAGGAGGGTGAGCAGGGCGGTACCGATGGTCTCGCCGAGGAAGATGTCGGAGCTGGACACCCGCGACTCCTTTGTCTTACGTCCAGGGGTGGGCGGACACCGGGTCCCGTGACCCGTGGTCCGCGCACTCGGTGAGTGCTTCACCGGTCCTTGGCCTTGCCACACCCTAACGCGTATTGCCGGTAGGTGTTCGACAATGCCGACCGATGAACGGCAGTTTTTCGCCCAGGTGAAGAACGCGTCAAGGGTTGGCCAGGCCAAAGTGTCGGATCGTTACCGCTCGGTGTGTTCGAACGAATCAAGCCACCCGAGCGGCGAGATATGGCGAAAAGAGGGCAGAAAGCAGCCCGGGTGCGGCCGGGAAGCAAGTGGTGAGGGCCTAGAACCGGCCCGCGCCGAGGTCGCGCGAAACGGCCCGTGCGCAGTCGCGCACGGAGGCCACGAGGGCCGCACGGGGCTCCCCGGACTCCCCGCAGACCCGCTCGACGGCGCCCGCGACGGCCACCGCGCCGACCGGCATCCGCCGCCGGTCGTGGATGGGGGCCGCCACCGAGGCGATGCCCTCCCAGGTCTCCTCGACGTCCGTGGCCCAGCCGCGCGCCCGGGTCAGGTCCAGGATCTCCTCGAAGCCCGCGCCGTCGGTCACCGTGCGGGCCGTGAACGCCTCGCGCTCCGTCTCCAGGGCCTCGGCGTGCGCCATCGGGTCGTACGCCGACAGCACCTTGCCCAGCGCCGTGGAGTGCAGCGGCTGCATGGCCCCCACCTCCAGCACTTGACGGCTGTCGTCGGGGCGGAAGACGTGGTGCATGATCAGCACCCCGCTCTTGTGCAGCACGCCCACGTACACGCTCTCGCCGCTCGCCCGGGCCAGGTCGTCGGTCCACACCAGCGCGCGGGCGCGCAGCTCGTGCACGTCCAGGTAGCTGTTGCCCAGGCGCAACAGCTCGGCGCCCAGCTGGTAGCGGCCCGATGCCGGGTCCTGCTCCACGAAGCCCTCGGCCTGCAGGGTGCGCAGGATCCCGTGCGCCGTGCCCTTGGCCAGGCCGAGCGCGCCGGCGATGTCCGACAGGCCCAGGCGACGCTCCCCGCCCGCGAGAAGACGCAGCATCGCAGCGGCTCGTTCGAGCGACTGGATGTTCCGTGCCATGGCTGCAGCCTCCTGCTGACGTAGTTCGACAATGCTGAACACTATCGGCCCATGCCGACCTCCCGCATGGTTGGGCAACTGTTCAGGCCGATGTCGGCCGGAACCCCCCGTGCCGCGCCCCCGCGCACAGGATGCAGTCCGCCACGTGGACGGCCCTCACCGGGGTTGCCGAGGCGCGGTTACCCTGACCGCGTGCACCCTTGATTCAGCAAGGGAGCAAAGCCGACAGCCGTCGCATCCCAGGGAGCTCTCATGGCCTCGTTGCCGAACCCGCCCGCAGACACCCAGACCCGGGCCGACGCCCTCCGCGAGGCGCTCGCCACCCGGGTGGTCGTCGCCGACGGAGCCATGGGAACGATGCTCCAGGCCCAGGAGCCCACCCTCGACGACTTCCAGCAGCTCGAGGGCTGCAACGAGGTCCTCAACGTCACCCGCCCCGACATCGTGCGCTCGGTCCACGAGGCGTACTTCGCGGTGGGTGTGGACTGCGTGGAGACGAACACGTTCGGGGCGAACTTCGCGGCCCTGGCCGAGTACGACATCCCCGAACGCAACTTCGAGCTGTCCGAGGCCGGCGCCCGCATCGCCCGCGAGGCCGCCGACGCGTTCACCGCCTCGACGGGGCAGCAGCGCTGGGTCCTGGGCTCCATGGGCCCCGGCACCAAGCTGCCCACCCTCGGCCACATCGCCTACACCACCATCCGCGACGCCTACCAGGTCAACGCCGAGGGCCTGATCTCCGGCGGCGCCGACGCCCTGTTGGTGGAGACCACCCAGGACCTCCTGCAGACCAAGTCCTCCATCATCGGCGCCCGGCGCGCCATGGAGGCGCTCGGCGTCTCGGTCCCGCTCATCTGCTCCGTCACCGTCGAGACCACCGGCACCATGCTGCTCGGCTCCGAGATCGGCGCCGCGCTGACCTCCCTGGAGCCCCTCGGCATCGACATGATCGGCCTGAACTGCGCCACCGGCCCGGCCGAGATGAGCGAGCACCTGCGCTACCTGGCCCGCAACGCGCGGATCCCGCTGTCCTGCATGCCCAACGCCGGCCTGCCCGTCCTCGGCAAGGACGGCGCGCACTACCCGCTGTCCGCCGCCGAGCTCGCCGACGCCCAGGAGACCTTCGTCCGCGAGTACGGCCTCTCCCTGGTCGGCGGCTGCTGCGGCACCACGCCCGAGCACCTGCGCCAGGTCGTCGAGCGCGTCCGCGGCACCGCCCCGGTCGCCCGCGACCCCCGCCCCGAGCCCGGCGCCTCCTCGCTGTACCAGACGGTCCCCTTCCGCCAGGACACCTCGTACATGGCGATCGGCGAGCGGACCAACGCCAACGGCTCCAAGAAGTTCCGCGAGGCCATGCTGGAGGCCCGCTGGGACGACTGCGTGGAGATGGCCCGCGACCAGATCCGCGAGGGCGCGCACATGCTCGACCTGTGCGTGGACTACGTGGGCCGCGACGGCGTCGCGGACATGCAGGAGCTGGCCGGCCGCTTCGCCACCGCCTCCACCCTGCCGATCGTGCTGGACTCCACCGAGGTCGACGTCATCCAGGCGGGCCTGGAGAAGCTCGGCGGGCGCGCCGTCATCAACTCCGTCAACTACGAGGACGGCGACGGCCCCGAGTCCCGCTTCGCCAAGGTCACCCGTCTGGCCCAGGAGCACGGCGCGGCCCTCATCGCGCTGACCATCGACGAGGAGGGCCAGGCCCGCACCGTCGAGCACAAGGTCGCCATCGCCGAACGGCTCATCGCCGACCTGACCGGCAACTGGGGCATCAACGAGTCCGACATCCTCATCGACTGCCTCACCTTCACCATCTGCACCGGCCAGGAGGAGTCCCGCAAGGACGGCATCGCCACCATCGAGGCGATCCGCGAGCTCAAGCGCCGCCACCCGGCCGTGCAGACCACCCTCGGCCTGTCCAACATCTCCTTCGGCCTGAACCCGGCCGCCCGCGTCCTGCTGAACTCCGTCTTCCTCGACGAGTGCGTCAAGGCCGGCCTGGACTCCGCCATCGTCCACGCCTCCAAGATCCTGCCGATCGCCCGCTTCGACGAGGAGCAGGTCGCCACCGCCCTCGACCTCATTTACGACCGGCGCGAGGGCGACTACGACCCGCTGCAGAAGCTGATGGCCCTCTTCGAGGGCGTCAACACCAAGTCCCTCAAGGCCGGCCGCGCCGAGGAGCTCCTCGCCCTGCCCCTGGAGGAGCGCCTGCAGCGCCGCATCATCGACGGCGAGAAGAACGGCCTGGAGGCGGACCTCGAGGAGGCCCTCACCGCCCGCCCCGCCCTCGACATCGTCAACGACACCCTCCTGGAGGGCATGAAGGTCGTCGGCGAGCTCTTCGGCTCCGGCCAGATGCAGCTGCCGTTCGTCCTGCAGTCCGCCGAGGTCATGAAGACCGCGGTCGCCTACCTCGAACCGCACATGGAGAAGTCCGACGCCTCGGGCAAGGGCACCATCGTGCTCGCCACCGTGCGCGGCGACGTCCACGACATCGGCAAGAACCTCGTCGACATCATCCTGTCCAACAACGGCTACAACGTCGTCAACATCGGCATCAAGCAGCCCGTCTCCGCGATCGTGGAAGCCGCCCAGGAGCACAAGGCCGACGTCATCGGCATGTCCGGCCTCCTCGTGAAGTCCACCGTGATCATGAAGGAGAACCTGGAGGAGCTGAACCAGCGCAAGCTGGCCGCCGACTACCCGGTCATCCTCGGCGGCGCCGCCCTCACCCGCGCGTACGTCGAGCAGGACCTGCACGAGATCTACGAGGGCGAGGTCCGCTACGCCCGCGACGCCTTCGAGGGCCTGCGCCTGATGGACGCCCTGATCGCCGTCAAGCGCGGCGTCCCCGGCGCCGCCCTGCCCGAGCTCAAGCAGCGCCGCGTCCCCAAGCGCGACACCCCGCTGCCGACCGTGGAGGAGCCCGAGGAGCCGGGCGGCCGCTCCGACGTCGCCACCGACAACCCCGTCCCCACCCCGCCGTTCTGGGGCACCCGCGTCGTCAAGGGCATCCCGCTGAAGGACTACGCCTCCTGGCTGGACGAGGGCGCCCTGTTCAAGGGCCAGTGGGGCCTGAAGCAGGCCCGCGCCGGCGGCGCCACGTACGAGGAGCTCGTCGAGGGCGAAGGCCGTCCGCGCCTGCGCGGCCTGCTGGAGAAGCTGCACACCGAGAACCTCCTCGAAGCGGCCGTCGTCTACGGCTACTTCCCCTGCGTCTCCAAGGGCGACGACCTGATCCTCCTGGACGAGCAGGGCAACGAGCGCACCCGCTTCACCTTCCCGCGCCAGCGCCGCGGCCGCCGCCTCTGCCTCGCGGACTTCTTCCGCCCGGAGGAGTCCGGCGAGACCGACGTGGTCGGCCTGCAGGTCGTCACCGTCGGCTCGAAGATCGGCGAGGCCACCGCCAAGCTCTTCGAGTCCGACTCCTACCGCGAGTACCTCGAGCTGCACGGCCTGTCCGTCCAGCTCGCCGAGGCCCTCGCCGAGTACTGGCACGCCCGCGTCCGCGCCGAGCTCGGCTTCGGCGGCGAGGACCCGGCCGACGTCCAGGACATGTTCGACCTCAAGTACCGCGGCGCCCGCTTCTCCCTCGGCTACGGCGCCTGCCCCGACCTGGAGGACCGCGCCAAGATCGCCGACCTGCTCCGGCCCGAGCGGATCGGCGTCCACCTCTCCGAGGAGTTCCAGCTCCACCCGGAGCAGTCCACCGACGCGATCGTCATCCACCACCCCGAAGCGAAGTATTTCAACGCACGCTGAGCCTGATCGACGTACACTGGTCGGTCCCATACAGGCCGGTCGCCTGCTCCCCGGGGGAAACGCCCCGCGGGAAGGCGGCCGGCCTTCTCGCTCCCTACGAGAGGTGTGCGCATGACCAGCACCGTTCCCGTCTCCGTCACCCGCACGGCCGACGGCTCGGCCCTCCAGGCGGTGCTGCTCGACATGGACGGCACCCTCGTCGACACCGAGGGCTTCTGGTGGGAGGCCGAGGTCGACGTCTTCGCCGAGATGGGCCACCGGCTCGACGAGGCCTGGCGCGACATCGTCGTCGGCGGCCCCATGACCCGCAGCGCCGGCTTCCTGATCGAGGCCACGGGCGCCGACATCGACCTCACCGAGCTCACCGTGCTGCTCAACGAGCGCTTCGAGGCCCGCATCGCCGACCGCGTCCCGCTCATGCCCGGCGCCGAACGGCTGCTGTCCGAGCTGGCCCGGCACAACGTGCCCGCCGCCCTCGTCTCCGCCTCGCACCGCCGCGTCATCGACCGGATCCTGCACTCCCTGGGCCCCGAGCGCTTCGCCATGACCGTCGCCGGCGACGAGGTCCCGCGCACCAAGCCGCACCCCGACCCGTACCTGCTGGCCGCCCGCACCCTCGGCGCGCACCCCTCGCGGTGCGCCGTCATCGAGGACACCGCCACCGGCGTGGCCGCGGCGGAGGCCGCCGGCTGCCGGGTCGTCGCCGTCCCCTCGGTCGGCCTCATCCCGCCCGCCCCCGGCCGGACCGTCGTGCGCTCCCTGGAGGACGTCGACCTTCCGTTCCTGCGCTCGCTCATCACTCCGATGAACTGACCGCACACGCTGCGTGCCGAACGGAACCCCCGTTCCATGGGAATCCCGCGGAAGGATCTTCCGTTCTTTGGGGCGGGGGCCGAAATTCCATCCTTTCCGTGGCAGTTGAGTCGGGTGACCTTTGTCACCTGCAAAGCCCCCTACGGACCTGTACAGGCACCCCGCAGGGTTCCCTTGTGTCCGGATTGGTGATCTCCTGCCCGCATCTGCGACGACCCCGGCCCTGACAGGCAGTCCGCTCCCATCACCGTGCGATTACACCCCAAGTCCTGCCAGTTCAAGCCATCCCCCCCAAGGCCACTAATGTCGACGCGGGCACTGCGCACCGCAGCAGTCCCGGACACTCACACCTGTGCCGGGACCGTGTGGACCGATCGTCACAAAACCGGCCCGATCGTTCCGCCCTGAACGGGCGACCGCCGCGAGTGCCCTCTACGCCGCTTTGAACAAGTGCCGGTCAAGGGAGTACTTCCAGCATGAACCGCAAGACCCTGGTGCTGACGGCCGCGGCCGGACTGCTCACCCCCTCGCTCGCCGCCTGCGGCAGCGCGACGGGCGGAGGAGCGGGAACCGGAGCGATCGTCGTCGGCACCACCGACCGGTACGAGGCGGCGGACTACGCCCCCGCACCGTTCGACCCGGCGTACGCCTACGACGCCGGAGCCTGGAACGTCCTGCGGCAGACGGTCCAGACCCTGATGCACACCCCCCGCGGCGGCGGCCAGCCCGTCCCCGAGGCGGCCTCCGCCTGCCACTTCACCGACAGCAGCAACGAGAGCTACCGCTGCACCCTGCGCCCCGGCCTGAAGTTCGCCAGCGGCGAGCCCCTCACCGCCAAGGACGTCAAGTTCTCCATCGACCGCGTCCTGGCCATCAACGCCGAGAACGGCCCCTCCTCGCTGCTGTCCACCCTCGACACCGTCGAGGTCAAGGGCGCCGACACCGTCGTCTTCCACCTGAAGACCCCCGACGCGACGTTCCCGTACAAGCTCTCCACCCCGGCCGCCGGCATCGTCAGCCAGAAGACCTACGACGCCAAGAAGCTGCGCGAGGGCTTCGCCGTCGACGGTTCCGGCCCGTACACGATGAAGGCCGAGGTCAAGGGCAACCACCTCGTCCGCGCGGTGTTCAGCAAGAACCCGAACTACAAGGGCGACCTCAAGCTGCAGAACGACAAGATCGAACTGCGCACCTTCGACGACTCGGCCGCCATGGTCAAGGCGCTGGGCGACGGCCGCATCCAGATGGTCTCGCGCACCCTGTCGCCCGCCCAGATCACCGAGCTCTCCGCCAACCCGCCCAAGGGCGTCAAGCTGGTCCCGATGCCCGGCCTGGAGATCCGCTACATCGGCTTCAACACCGAGGCCCCCGCCGTCAAGGACAAGGCCGTCCGCCAGGCCCTCGCCGCCGCGGTCGACCGCAGCGCCCTCATCTCCAAGGTGTACGGCAAGTCCGCCCAGCCGCTGTACTCGCTGGTCCCCACCACCGTCACCGGCCACGTCAACTCCTTCCGCAACAAGTACGGCGACGCCAACACCGCCAAGGCCGCCCAGCTGCTGAGGGACGCCGGCATCAAGACCCCGGTCAAGCTGACGCTGAACTACACCAAGGACCACTACGGCGACGGCACGGCCGCCGAGTTCGAGGTCCTGAAGAACCAGCTGAACTCCACCCAGCTGTTCGACATCACCGTCCAGGGCAACGACTGGACCGAGTTCCGGCCCGCGCAGAAGAAGGGCGACTACGCCGCCTACGGGCTCGGCTGGTTCCCCGACTACCCGGACGCCGACAACTTCCTCGCTCCCTTCCTGGAGCAGGACAACTTCCTGGGCACGCCGTACGTCAACACCACGGTGCGCACCAAGCTCATCCCCGAGTCCCGCAAGGCCGCCGACCGCAACGTCGCCGCCCCCGCGATCACGGAGATGCAGGACATCGTCGCCGAGGACGTGCCCGTCCTGCCGCTGTGGCAGGGCCAGCAGTACGTCGCCGCACGCGACGGGATCACCGGAGTGGAGTGGTCGGTCAACGCCATCTCCGACCTCCAGCTGTGGGAGCTCGGCCGAGGCGTAAGCGGCTGAGACCGGCAGGACCGGCGGCGGGTGTCGCAGGCCGGCGCAACGATTCAGTAAGACCGATAAGGACGTTCGCGTGATGAGACGTAACCAGTGGCTCGCAGCCCCGCTCGGCGCAGCCACCGCCGCCGCGCTGCTCAGCGGTTGCGGTTCGACCGATGGCCCGGCCGCAGAAGGCGGCAAGGGCGTGGTCATGGGCATATCCGACAAGGTGAAGTCCACCGACCCCGCCTCGGGTTACGACCCGGGCTCCTGGCTGCTCTTCAACAACGTCTTCCAGTCGCTGCTGAGCTTCCCCAAGGGCGGCACCATCCCCGAGCCCGACGCCGCGCAGTCCTGCGCCTTCGACGGCAGCGACAGCAAGGTGTACAAGTGCACCCTGCGCCCGGGCCTGAAGTTCTCCAACGGACACGCCCTCACCTCGCAGGACGTCAAGTTCTCCTTCGAGCGCACGCTGAAGATCAACGACGCCAACGGCCCGTCCGTCATGCTGTCCTCGATCGCCGGCATCGACACCCCCGACGAGAAGACCGTCGTCTTCCGCCTCAAGACGTCCGACGCGACCTTCCCCAGCAAGATCGCCTCGGGCGCGGGCTCCATCGTCGACCACGCCGAGTACCCCGCCGACAAGCTCCGCACCGACGGCAAGGCCATCGGCTCCGGCGTCTACAAGCTCGACTCCATCAACGACAAGAGCGCCAACTTCTCGGTCAACGACTCCTACAGCGGCAAGGCCAAGGCGAAGAACACCGGCGTCACGCTGAAGTTCTTCAACCAGGACCAGGCCGCCCTGAAGAAGGTCCTCGAGAGCGGCGACGTCGACTTCGCCTTCCGCGGCCTGGCCGCCAAGGACATCGCCAGCCTGTCCTCCACCAAGACCGGCAACAACAAGATCGAGGTCGTCCAGGGCACCGGCGCCGAGGTCCACCACCTCGTCTTCAACGTCAAGGACGAGACCGCCGGCAAGCTCCCGGTCCGCAAGGCCATCGCCTTCCTCGTGGACCGCGAGGCGCTCGTCAAGGACGTCTACGAGGGCACCGCGACCTCGCTGTACTCCATCGTCCCGGCCGGCATCGGCTCGCACACCACCCCCTTCTTCGAGCGCTACGGCGGCTCGCCGCAGCCGAAGAAGGCCGAAGCCGTCCTGCGCGCGGCCGGCATCAAGGACAAGGTGAAGATCACCCTGTACTCGACGCCCGCCCGCTACGGCCCGGCGACGGACCAGGAGATCGCGCTCATCGCCAAGCAGCTCAACGACAGCGGCCTGTTCGAGGCCGACGTCAAGTCCGTCGAGTACGAGCAGTACGAGAAGGACATCGAGGCCGGCAAGTACGGCGTCTACGTCAAGGGCTGGGTGCCCGACTACCCGGACGCCGACAACTTCACCCAGCCGTTCTTCGGGCCGAACAACGTCCTGAGCAACAACTACGACAACAAGGAGATCACCGGGACGATCATCCCGGCGACCTCCTCGAAGTCCGACCGCACCGCGGCCAGCCCCGACTACACCCGCCTGCAGGACATCGTGGCCGACGAGGTCCCGATCCTGCCGCTGTGGCAGGGCAAGCAGTACGCGGTCACCCGCCAGAACGTGACCGGCCTGCAGTGGTCGCTGGACGCCTCCACCGTCTTCCGCTTCTGGGAGATCAGCAAGGGCTGACGCCCCCCTTTTTCGGGCGGCTTCGCCTCCGGGGCGCCGGATGCCGTGCTCCCAGCGTCCACGTGCTCAGAACGCTCGTTCCTCGCGTTCTTCCGCGCGAGGACCCTGGGAGCACGGCGCGCCCCTTCGGCTCAGCCGCCCCGGACACAGGTCCGCCCCGGCACCCGCGAAGGGTGCCGGGGCGGACCCGTATCCGAACCCGGCGGTTACTGCGGGGCCCCCGGCCGCACCAGACCGCTCTCGTACGCGTACACCGCCGCCTGGACCCGGTCGCGCAGCCCCAGCTTCGTCAGCACGTGCCCCACGTGCGTCTTCACCGTGGTCTCGCTCACGAACAGGTCCGCCGCGATCTCCGCGTTCGACAGCCCCCGCGCCACCAGCTTCAGCACCTCGACCTCCCGCTCGGTCAGCGAGCCGAGGGTGTCCGGGACGCTCTGCTCGCCCGACGGCAGGTGCCCCGCGTACTTGTCCAGCAGCCGCCGCGTGATGCTCGGTGCGAGCATCGCCTCGCCGCCCGCCACCACCCGGATCGCCTGCACCAGCTCGTTCGCCGGAGCGTCCTTCAGCAGGAACCCGCTGGCCCCCGCCCGCAGCGCCTCCACCACGTACTCGTCCAGGTCGAACGTGGTCAGCACCAGCACCTTCGCCGGACCGTCCCGCCCCGGACCCGTGATCTGCCGGGTCGCCTCCACCCCGTCCATGCGCGGCATCCGGATGTCCATCAGCACCACGTCGGGCTGCAGCGCCCGCACCTGCTCCAGCGCCTGCAGGCCGTCGCCGGCCTCCCCGACCACCGCCAGGTCCTGTTCGGCCTCCAGGATCATCCGGAAACCGGTGCGCAGCAGCGGCTGGTCGTCGACCAGCAGGACGCGGATCGCCACGGGGGACACCTCGAATTCGTACGGCGGCACGGCGGACGCCACCCATTCTGCCCTGACCGGATGATCAGGACTCCGCCGGACGGGCCTCTCCGGCAGCCGCCCTCGGCATGATCATCAGAGGATATGCCGGGGGAGTCCCGCCGAACTCCGGACACACCGCCCGGTGGTCGCACCAGCCGCACAGCTTCGTCGGCCGCGGCCGCCACTCCCCGCTGGCCGTCGCCTCCTCGATCGCCTCCCACAGCGCCAGCAGCTTGCGCTCCACCCGCTCCAGGTCCCCCACCACCGGGTCGTACGTCAGCACGTCCCCGCTGCCCAGATACACCAGCTGCAGCCGCCGCGGCACCACACCCTTCAGCCGCCACACCACCAGCGCATAGAACTTCATCTGGAACAGCGCACCCTCGGCGTACTCCGGCCGCGGCGCCTTGCCCGTCTTGTAGTCGACGATCCGCACCTCGCCCGTCGGCGCCACGTCCACCCGGTCGATGATCCCGCGCAGCCGCAGCCCCGACTCCAGCTCCGCCTCGACGAAGAACTCCCGCTCCACCGGCTCCAGCCGCGTCGGATCCTCCAGCGTGAACCACCGCTCCACCAGCGCCTCGGCCTCCGCCAGCCAGCCCGCCAGCCCCGCCGCGCCCTCCTCGCCGCCCGGGAAAAGCTCCGACAGCTCCGGCTTCGCCTCCAGCAGCCGGTCCCACTGCCCCGGAACCAGCGCCTTCGCCCGCACCGCCGTCCGCTCCTGCGCCGGATGGTCGAACAGCCGCTCCAGCACCGCGTGCACCAGCGTGCCCCGCGTCGCCGCCGCACTGGGCTTCTCCGGCAGCCGGTCGATCACCCGGAACCGGTACAGCAGCGGACACTGCATGAAATCGCTCGCACGCGAGGGCGACAGCGAAGAAGGCGCGAGCGCAGCCGGCGCCACACCGGTCTCCGCCGCGCCCGACAGGGGACCGGGGCTCGTCGTCATGCACAAAACCCTACGGCCCGCCACGGACACCCACGCACATACCATCGACGCCGAGCACCCTCGCACTGCATGATCGGAGCATCACACCGCGCTACCGCGCAGCCCCCGCCGCACCCGGCGTGCCCGTGGACCACACTGGAAGAACCCGCCGGCCGCAACCCGCCGGACAGCACCGAACGAAGGACATCCGTGGCAGACACCGACGACACCGGCGAGCGCGCGGGCAAACGCCCCGGACCGGGCGGCGGACTCCTCATGGGCCGCCCCTTCGGCGTACCCGTCTACGTCTCGCCCAGCTGGTTCCTCGTCGCCGCCCTCATCACCTGGGTCTTCGGCGACCGGCTCGACCGCGTCCTGCCCGACCTCGGCCCCGCCCGCTACCTCGTCTCCCTCTTCTTCGCCGTCGCCTTCTACGCCTCCGTCCTCGTCCACGAACTCGCCCACACCGTCGCCGCCCTCCGCTTCCGCCTGCCCGTACGCCGCATCCAGCTCCGGTTCTTCGGCGGCGTCTCCGAGATCGAGAAGGAATCCGAGACCCCCGGCCGCGAATTCGTCCTCGCCTTCGTCGGCCCCCTGCTCTCCCTCCTCCTCGCCGGCGCCTTCTACCTCGGGATGAACGCCGTCGACCCCGCCACCGTCCCCGGCGTCCTCCTCGCCGGCCTGATGATCTCCAACCTGCTCGTCGCCGCCTTCAACCTCCTGCCCGGCCTCCCCCTCGACGGAGGCCGCATGCTCCGCGCCGTCATCTGGGGCATCACCGGCAAACCGATGACCGGCACCGTCGCCGCCGCCTGGGTCGGCCGCGGCCTCGCCGTCACCGTCCTGCTCGGCCTGCCCCTGCTCACCCACACCGGCGTCCTCGGCAGCGGAACCGACGAGATCGGCGGCATGGACACCGTCATGGACGCCCTCCTCGCCGCCATCCTCGCCGCCATCATCTGGACCGGCGCCGGCAACAGCCTGCGCATGGCCCGCCTGCGCGAACACCTCCCCGAACTGCGCGCCCGCACCCTCACCCGCCGCGCCGTCCCCGTCGAGAACACCACCCCCCTCTCCGAAGCCCTGCGCCGCGCCAACGCCTACGGCGCCCGCGCCATCGTCGTCGTCGACGGCCACGGCGAACCCACCGCCATCGTCCGCGAGAGCGCCCTCGCCTCCGTCCCCGAACACCGCCGCCCCTGGATCGCCGTCAGCACCCTCGCCCAGGACCTCACCGACGGAATGAAGGTTTCCGCAGAGCTCGCCGGCGAAGAACTCCTCGACCACCTCCGCGCCACCCCCGCCACCGAATACCTCGTCCTCGAACCAGCCGGCGAGGTCTACGGCGTCCTCTCCGCCCTCGACGTCGAAAAGGCCTTCGTGAAGGCCATGGCACGGCCCCGCTCCTGAAGCCAATACACTGGTCACATGTCCGAACCGACCGGTGCCGCCCGCCGTCGCGGGCCCTTCAAGGTCGGGGACCAGGTCCAGCTCACCGACCCCAAGGGACGCCACTACACGTTCACGCTCGAAGCCGGGAAGAACTTCCACACCCACAAGGGTTCCTTCCCGCACGACGAGCTGATCGGCGCTCCCGAGGGCAGTGTTGTCCGTACCACGGGGAACGTCGCGTACCTCGCGCTGCGCCCCCTGCTCCCCGACTACGTCCTGTCCATGCCCCGCGGCGCCGCCGTGGTCTACCCCAAGGACGCGGGCCAGATCCTGGCCTTCGCCGACATCTTCCCCGGCGCCCGCGTCGTGGAAGCAGGGGTCGGCTCCGGCTCCCTGAGCAGCTTCCTGCTGCGCGCCATCGGCGACCAGGGCATGCTCCACAGCTACGAGCGCCGCGCGGACTTCGCCGAGATCGCCAAGGACAACGTCGAGCGCTACTTCGGCGGCCCGCACCCCGCGTGGCAGCTGACGGTCGGCGACCTCCAGGACAACCTGTCCGACACCGACGTCGACCGCGTCATCCTCGACATGCTCGCCCCCTGGGAATGCCTGGAGGCCGTCTCCAAGGCCCTCGTCCCCGGCGGCATCCTCTGCTGCTACGTGGCCACCACCACCCAGCTGTCCAAGACCGTCGAGTCCATCCGCGAAATCGGCTGCTTCGCCGAACCGCAGCCGTGGGAATCGATGATCCGCAACTGGCACGTCGAGGGCCTCGCCGTCCGACCCGACCACCGGATGATCGGCCACACCGGCTTCCTCGTCACCGCCCGCCGCCTCGCGGACGGCGTCGAGCCCCCCATGCGTCGGCGCCGCCCGGCCAAGGGCGCCTACGGCGAGGACTACACAGGGCCGGGCGGGCGGGAGTAGCACAGCTCCCGGCTCGGGCTCCGGACGCTCCGGCGACCGCGGCTGACCACCAGCCGCCCGGACCACCCCCCAGGCAACGCACAGGCGCTGCGGCGCAGTTCCCCCGAACCCGGCGGGAACTGCACCGCAGCGCCTTCTCGTTGTCCGGGTGCCGACCGCCCCGGCGCGGACCCGCCCGTTCCACCTCGGTGTGAGGTGTGGCACGATGCTGGCTCCCCGTCACCCCCGTACAGGAGACACCCCGCGTGCAGCACCGCACCGCCGCGCCGGAACTCGCCGCCGAACTGGCCCACAGCACCCCCCGGCCCGTCCACTGGCTCGCCACCGCCTCCGCCATGGCCGCCGTCATAGCCGGCGCGGGACTCCTCCAGCCCGACGCCACCGCCGCCGACCCCGCAGCCGCCTCCGCACCGGCCGCCGGCCCCGGAGCGCCCGACTCCCCGCGCGCCAAAGCCCCCGACGCCGCCGACGTCACCTACCCGCTGGACTGCAAAGGCCTGCCGGTGGCCGTCACCGCCACCGCCGAGGGCGACCTCGACGGCGACGGGCGCCCCGAAACCGTCGCCGCCGTCCGCTGCGACGCCGGCTCCGGCACCCCGCCCCACACCCTCTACGTCCTGGCCCAGGACAAGACCCCGGGCGCCCGCCCCCGCATCGTCGCCACCCTCCTCGAAGCCGGCCGCCGACAGACCGCGACCGACCTCACCGTGCGCGACGGAATCGTCACCGCGCACCTCCTGGGCTACTCCTCGCCCCAGGTGCCCCGCTACAGCCCCGACGTGAAACAGCTCGCCAAGTGGCGCTGGACCGGCGGAAAATTCCGCCAGGAGCTGACGAACTCAGACGCCCGGAGTGTTTGAACCGCTACTCGGCGTCCGGGCCGTACACCTCGACACCGTCCGAAACGCGCCTCACGTGGATGCAGTCGCCCGGGCACTCCTTCGCCGAATCCACCACGTCCTGAAGCAACGGCAACGGAACCGGAGTGGTCGCCCCCGGGTCCACCAGCAGCTCGTCCTCCGGGCTCTTCACGTACGCCAGACCGTCGATGTCCAGCTCGAACACCTCCGGCGCGTACTGCACGCAGATCCCGTCGCCGGTGCACAGGTCCTGGTCGATCCAGACCTCCAGCGACTCGCCTGCCTGCCCGGCGCCGGCAGCGCCCCCGGCGGTTGCCTCCTGCTGCACGGTCATATCTCCTGCCGTTCCCTGCCCTGAGTGATCCGTTCCCGCCATCTCCGCGCGGCAAGTCGCGCCAGCCCTGGCGGGTGTTGAACGCCTCGACCTTACAACCGGCCGCTTTCCGATGTTGAAGGGTGGGTATTTCCCTGGCGTGAGGGAGTACGCAAGGGTGAAGATCGGACACACCCCTACCGTCTTTGTGATCTAGGGGTTTCAATCACCACCAGCCCAGGTAGGGTCAGGAAGCGTCCAGCTCCCCTTGGAGGAGGTGAGGACCGTGGCAGCCCACGACGACGACATCAACCGCGGCATCCGGCCGGGGCGGGGGTCCGACGACCCCGCCGGCCAGGTTGCCTATCTCGAGCAGGAAATCGCCGTCCTGCGACGTAAGCTCGCCGACTCTCCGCGACACACGAGGATTCTCGAAGAGCGGATCGTCGAGCTCCAGACAAACCTGGCCGGCGTCTCCGCACAAAACGAACGACTGGCAAATACCCTCCGTGAGGCCCGCGACCAGATCGTCGCACTCAAGGAGGAAGTCGACCGGCTCGCACAGCCGCCGGCCGGATTCGGTGTCTTCCTGCAGGCGAACGAGGACGGCACCGTCGACATCTTCACCGGCGGCCGCAAGCTCCGCGTGAACGTCAGCCCCGGCGTCGCCCCGGAAGACCTCCGGCGCGGCCAGGAGGTCATGCTCAACGAAGCCCTGAACGTGGTCGAGGCCATGGAGTTCGAACGGGCCGGGGACATCGTCACCCTCAAGGAGATCCTCGAGGACGGCGAGCGCGCCCTGGTCGTCGGCCACACCGACGAGGAACGGGTGGTACGGCTCGCCGAGCCGCTGCTGGACATCACCATCCGCCCCGGCGACGCCCTGCTCCTCGAACCGCGCTCCGGCTACGTCTACGAGGTGGTCCCCAAGAGCGAGGTCGAGGACCTCGTCCTCGAAGAGGTCCCCGACATCGACTACGACAAGATCGGCGGCTTGGGCGACCAGATCGAGCTGATCCGCGACGCGGTCGAGCTCCCGTACCTCTACCCCGACCTCTTCAAGGAACACGAACTGCGCCCGCCGAAGGGCATCCTGCTCTACGGCCCGCCCGGCTGCGGCAAGACGCTCATCGCCAAGGCCGTCGCCAACTCCCTTGCCAAGAAGGTCGCCGAGGTGACCGGGCAGTCCGCCGGGAAGTCCTACTTCCTGAACATCAAGGGCCCCGAACTCCTCAACAAGTACGTCGGCGAGACCGAGCGGCACATCCGCCTCGTCTTCCAGCGCGCCCGCGAAAAGGCGAGCGAGGGCACTCCCGTCATCGTCTTCTTCGACGAGATGGAATCCCTCTTCCGCACCCGCGGATCCGGCGTCAGCTCGGACGTGGAGAACACCATCGTCCCGCAGCTCCTCGCCGAGATCGACGGCGTGGAAGGCCTGGAGAACGTCATCGTCATCGGCGCCTCCAACCGCGAGGACATGATCGACCCGGCCATCCTGCGGCCCGGCCGACTCGACGTGAAGATCAAGATCGAGCGCCCGGACGCCGAGGCCGCGAAGGACATCTTCGCCAAGTACCTCAAGGCATCCCTCCCGCTGCACGCCGACGACCTCTCCGAGCACTCCGGCTCGCCCGAGGTCGCCGTCCACAGCATGATCCAGACCGTCGTCGAGCAGATGTACGCCGAAAGCGAGGAGAACCGCTTCCTCGAGGTCACGTACGCCAACGGCGACAAGGAAGTCCTCTACTTCAAGGACTTCAACTCCGGAGCCATGATCCAGAACATCGTGGACCGGGCCAAGAAGATGGCCATCAAGGCCTTCCTCGAGCACAACCAGAAGGGCCTGCGCGTCTCCCACCTCCTCCAGGCATGCGTGGACGAGTTCAAGGAGAACGAGGACCTGCCCAACACCACCAACCCCGACGACTGGGCCCGGATCTCCGGAAAGAAGGGCGAGCGGATCGTATTCATCCGCACCCTCGTCACCGGAAAGCAGGGCGCGGACACCGGACGCTCCATCGACACGGTGGCGAACACAGGTCAGTACCTCTGATCCGAGGGCGGCTGCGGGTGCCCTCACCGGGCACCCGCAGCCGACTGCTTTACCGACCGCTTTCGGCCGTGACAGGGCGAAGTCAATGACGGAAATGATCTCCCCACCGGTCGTGGAGTGGTTCTAGGCTCATCCGTACCGCCGCATCCGCAGTGCGGGGACGGGCACCGCACACGCACCGCACCGGACCACCAGCGGTACTTGAGCGCCGCTCCCGAACGGGGGCGCCGCCGGGCAAGGAGGGCCGCATGACCGTACGGCGAGTAATGGGAATCGAGACGGAGTACGGGATCTCCGTCCCCGGTCACCCGAACGCCAATGCCATGCTCACCTCGTCCCAGATCGTCAATGCCTACGCGGCGGCGATGCACCGGGCGCGACGCGCCCGCTGGGACTTCGAGGAGGAGAACCCGCTGCGGGACGCCCGCGGCTTCGACCTCGCCCGCGAGGCCGCCGACAGCAGCCAGCTCACCGACGAGGACATCGGCCTGGCCAACGTCATCCTGACCAACGGCGCACGCCTCTACGTCGACCACGCCCACCCCGAATACAGCTCCCCGGAGATCACCAACCCCCTGGACGCCGTCCTGTGGGACAAGGCCGGCGAGCGGATCATGGCCGAGGCCGCCGTACGGGCCGCCCAGCTGCCCGGTGCCCAGCCGATCCACCTCTACAAGAACAACACCGACAACAAGGGCGCCTCCTACGGCACGCACGAGAACTACCTGATGAAGCGGGAAACCCCCTTCTCGGAGATCGTGCGCCACCTGACGCCCTTCTTCGTCTGCCGCCAGGTCGTCACCGGCGCCGGCCGCGTCGGCATCGGCCAGGACGGCCGCGAACACGGCTTCCAGATCAGCCAGCGCGCCGACTACTTCGAGGTCGAGGTCGGCCTCGAGACCACCCTCAAGCGGCCCATCATCAACACCCGCGACGAGCCCCACTCCGACGCCGAGAAGTACCGCCGCCTCCACGTGATCATCGGCGACGCCAACCTCTCCGAGATCTCCACCTACCTCAAGCTCGGTACCACGGCCCTGGTCCTGTCCATGATCGAGGACCAGTTCATCACCGTGGACCTGGCCGTCGACCAGCCCGTCCGCACCCTGCACCAGGTCTCCCACGACCCGGACCTGCGCCACCTGATCACGCTGCGCAGCGGCCGCACCCTGACCGCCGTACAACTGCAGATGGAGTACTTCGAGCTGGCACGGAAGTACGTGGAGGAGCGCTTCGGTTCCGACGCGGACGAGCAGACCAAGGACGTGCTCGCGCGCTGGGAGGACGTCCTGGGCCGGCTGGAGAGCGACCCGATGAGCCTTTCGGGGGAGCTGGACTGGATCGCCAAGCGGGAGATCCTGGAGGGCTACCGCAGGCGCGACAACCTGGGCTGGGACGCCGCCCGGTTGCACCTGGTGGACCTGCAGTACGCGGACGTACGGCCCGAGAAGGGGCTGTACAACCGCCTGGCGGCCCGCGGGAAGATGAAGCGGCTGGTGGAGGAGTCCGCGGTCCAGCGGGCCGCCGGAAAGCCTCCGGAGGACACCCGGGCGTACTTCCGGGGCCGGTGCCTGGAGCAGTACGCGGACGACGTGGCCGCGGCCTCCTGGGACTCGGTGATCTTCGACCTCCCGGGCCGGGACTCGCTCCAGCGGGTGCCGACGCTGGAACCCCTGCGGGGTACCCGCAAGCACGTCAAGGAGCTCCTGGACCGCTGCCGCACGGCGGAGGACCTGGTGCGGGTGCTGAGCGGGAACTGACCGCAGTGGACTGAGCACACTTCCGGGGCGCAGCAGGGGCCTGAAAGTCCCCGCCCCCGGGAATCATGGGAACACCCGGACGTTATGAAAGTGCGGGGACGAACCCCGGGCCCTCCTTGTAGGGTCCGACGTAGGGTCTGATCTTGAGGGATCCCGATCCCGGGGTCCCTCGTCACGAGCGTGCGAACCGAGCGGGGTGAGGTAGACATGGCGACCAAGGACACCGGCGGCGGACAGCAGAAGGCCACTCGCTCGACCGAGGAGGTCGAGGAGCAGGCCGCGGAAGCACAGTCCGACCTCAAGGAGCGACAGGAAAAGCTCTCCGACGACGTCGACTCCGTCCTCGACGAAATTGACGACGTCTTGGAGGAGAACGCCGAGGATTTCGTGAGGTCATTCGTCCAAAAGGGTGGTCAGTGAGGGCCGCTTAGGCTTATTGACCTTCGAATCGAAGGTGCGGGGGGCTGTGGCCGAGAACGTGCCGGAAGGCATGAAGCGCTGCTCTCGATGCAAGCGCGTACAACCTCACGAGGCATTTGCGAGCAACCGCTCGATGAGGGACGGCCTCCAGGCGTATTGCCGGGAGTGCCAGGCAGAGCACTACAAGGCGCGCCAGGAGGCCGCGGGACGGACGGTGCGGGTCAAGATTCCCGTGCCGTCCGGCCACAAGCGGTGCCCTGACTGCGGGGAGATCAAGCCCCACTCCGAGTGGGAGCCGAACCGGACGAGCTCCGACGGCTGGTCCAGCTATTGCAAGGAGTGCCGGGCCCAGCGGAATCGAGCGAGCTACTTCAAGCGCAAGTACGGCATCACCGAAGCCGAACGCGACGAAATGATCGCTGCTCAGGGCGGCGTCTGCGTGATCTGCCAGATAGGTCCGGCAGAGCATGTGGATCACGATCATGAGACGGGTAAAGTCCGAGGCGTACTGTGTTTCAGCTGCAACGCAGCCCTGGGGCAGTTCAAGGATCGGCCGGACGTCATAAGGCGTGCAGCCGCTTACGTGGAAGGAAACCTGTGGAACCCAACACTCGTGGCACAGGGCGTCTGCCGGCAGCCTTCCTGACGCCGGGGTCGTCGTCCTTCATGGACTTCCTGGGTGCGCACGCGCCCGAGATGCTGCCCGGCAACCGGCAGCTCCCGGAGGGAATCGTCGAGGCGCCGCACGGCACGACCATCGTGGCCGCCACCTTCCCCGGCGGGGTCGTCCTCGCCGGTGACCGCCGCGCGACGATGGGCAACATGATCGCGCAGCGGGACATCGAGAAGGTGTTCCCGGCGGACGAGTACTCCGCGGTCGGCATCGCCGGCACCGCCGGCCTGGCCGTGGAGATGGTGAAGCTGTTCCAGCTGGAGCTGGAGCACTTCGAGAAGGTGGAGGGCGCGACGCTCTCCCTCGAGGGCAAGGCGAACCGGCTCTCGACCATGATCCGGAGCAATCTGGGCATGGCCATGCAGGGGCTCGCCGTGGTGCCGCTGTTCGCGGGCTACGACGAGGCCAAGGAGAAGGGCCGGATCTTCTCGTACGACGTGACCGGCGGCCGCTCCGAGGAGCACGGCTACGCCGCGACCGGTTCGGGCTCGATCTTCGCGCGGGGCTCGATGAAGAAGCTCTACCGCGCGGACCTGACGGAGGAGCAGGCCACCACGCTGGTCGTGCAGGCGCTGTACGACGCGGCCGACGACGACTCGGCGACCGGCGGTCCGGACCTCTACCGCAACATCTATCCGATCGTCACCGTCATCACCGACGAGGGCTTCCGGCGGTTGACCGAGGAGGAGTCCCAGGCTCTCGCCCGCACGGTCACCGACCGCCGCCTCCAGGAGCCGGACGGCCCGCGCGCCGCCCTGCTCTGATCAGTCACAGCCCCTCAGGAGCCCAGAAGAAAGGGACGGTCAGCCGGTGTCGACTCCGTTCTACGTCTCCCCGCAGCAGGCGATGGCCGACCGGGCGGAATACGCCCGCAAGGGCATCGCCCGCGGCCGCAGCCTTGTCGTGCTGCAGTACGCCGACGGCATCGTGTTCGTCGGCGAGAACCCGTCCCGCGCGCTGCACAAGTTCAGCGAGATCTACGACCGGATCGGCTTCGCGGCCGCCGGCAAGTACAACGAGTACGAGAACCTGCGGATCGGCGGTGTGCGGTACGCGGATCTGCGCGGATACACCTACGACCGCGACGATGTGACGGCCCGTGGGCTGGCGAACGTGTACGCGCAGACGCTGGGCACCATCTTCTCCAGCGCCGGTGAGAAGCCGTACGAGGTGGAGCTGGTCGTGGCGGAGGTCGGTACGACCGCCGCGGGGGACCAGATCTACCGGCTGCCGCACGACGGTTCGATCGTGGACGAGCACGGCTCGGTCGCGGTCGGCGGCAATGCGGAGCAGATCAGCACGTTCCTGGACCAGCGCCACCGGGACGGGATGACGCTGGCCGAGGCGTTGAAGCTGGCGGTGCAGGCGCTGTCGAGCCAGGCGAACGGTGCGGACAAGACGATCCCGGCCGAGCGGCTGGAGGTCGCGGTGCTGGACCGGACGCGGGCGCAGCAGCGGAAGTTCAAGCGGATCCGGGGCCGGCAGCTGTCGCGGCTGCTGGAGCCGGACGTTCCGGCGGCGGCGCAGGCCGATGCCGTCTCCAACGACGAGGCGCCGGAGGACTCCGAGTAGGAGTGCTTCCCCGTACGACGCCGCCCCGGTCCGTCTCCCTGTGAGGAGGCGGGTCGGGGCGGTTTCGTGTGTCAGGGCCGGGTCGGCGGGGGCGGTGCGGTGGAGGCGCGGACGACGAGTTCGACGGGGATGTCGGGGGCGGTCCAGGGGGTGCCTTCGAGGACGGCGAGGAGGGCGGCCATGCCCTGTTCGCCGACGCGTTCGGCGGGCAGGTGGACGGTGGTCAGTTCGGGTTCGACGGCGGTGGCGAGGGCGAGGTCGTCGACGCCGGTGACGGAGAGGTCCTCGGGGACGCGCAGGCCGAGGCGGCGGGCGGCCTTGCAGGCGCCGGCGGCGAGGATGTCGTCGTCGCAGACGATGGCGGTGGGACGCGGGCCGTGGGCGGTCAGGGCGGCCTCGGTGGCGGTGAGGGCGTCGGCGACGGTGAGGGCGGCGCGCGCGGTGCGCAGCTCGGCGTGGGGGCCGAGGACGGCGGCGAGGGCTTCGGCGCGGATGTGGAAGGTCCAGGTGTCGATGTCCGCGGCGAGGTGGAGGATGCGGCGGTGGCCGAGGCCGAGGAGGTGTTCGGCGGCCTGGCGCATGCCGTCGGCCATGGCGAGGTTGACGTGTGCGGCGGCCTGGCCGGCGGTGGGGTCGCTGTCGAGCATGACGAGGGGGAGTCCGTTGCCGCCGTTTCCGCCGATGGCGTCGAGGGCGGCTGCGGCCATGGAGGAGGCGATGACTCCGTCGAGGGCGGCGCGGGCGGAGGGGAAGGGGTCGCGGGCGGGGCCGGTGCCGTCGGGGGAGGGGTAGAGGACGACGCCGAAGCCGTGGTCGGAGGCGATGCGGGCGGCGCCGGTGTAGACGCGGGCGAAGAACTCGTTGGTGAGGGCGGGGACGACGAGGAGGGCGGTGCGGGTGCTGCCGAGGCGCAGGTTGCGGGCGGCGAGGTTGGGGCGGTAGCCGAGGGTGTCGGCGGTTTCGCGGACGAGGGCGGCGGTGCGTTCGGAGACGCGGCCGCGCCATTTGCCGCCGAGGACGAGGGAGACGGTGGCCTGGGAGACCCCGGCTGCGCCGGCGACATCGCGGCTGGTGGGTCTCGTCACACGGGGCTCCTGAAGTACGAGGTCGTAGGGGTGGGGGGTGGTGTTCCGGGTGGACCCCTGCCCGGGGGCCATGGTACGTATGACGTCGCTAGTTATACGTATTACTTGCTTGATCACCCGGCTGGGCCCGGGCAAGAAGGGGGCGGACATGGCCGCGGGTTACGCGGAGCTGCTCAGGACCCGGCATGCGGCGCGGCTGCTGACGGGCACGCTGGTCGGCCGGCTGCCGAACGCGACGGCGGCGATCGCGATCGTGCTGTTCGTGCGGGCCGGGGGCGGCAGCTACAGCCTCGCGGGTGCGCTGGCGGCGGTGTACGGCTTTGCCAATGCGGTGGGCCAGCCGCTGCTGGGGCGGGCGGTGGACCTGTACGGGCAGCCGCGGGTGCAGCTCCCGGCGGCGGTGGTCTCCGCGCTGGGCATGGCGTGGCTGGCCCTGGCGGGCACCGGGTCGGCCGCGGCGGCGTACGGGGCCGTGGTGGTCGCGGGCTTCTTCTCGCCGCCGCTGGAGGGCGGCCTGCGGGCCCTGTGGCCGAGCGTGCTGGGCGGCCGGGAGGAGCGCGTGCACGCGGCGTACGCGCTGGACGCGGTGGCCCAGGAGGTCATGTACACGGTCGGTCCGCTGGTGGTGACGGTGTCGGTGGCCCTGTCCAGCCCGGCCGGCGCCCTGCTGGTGATCAACGCCCTGGGTGTGCTGGGCGCGCTGTCGGTGGTGCTCAGCGAGCCCTCGCGGACCTGGCGCTCGGAGCCGCGGGAGGCGCACTGGCTGGGCGCGCTGCGCTCGCGGGGGCTGCTGGCGCTGCTGGGGGCCTTCTTCTTCGTGGGTCTGGCCCTGGGGTCGATCACGGTAGCGGGTCTGGCGTACTCGGACGGCAACGGCGGCGAGTCGGTCTACGGCTGGCTGATGGCGGCGCTGGGCCTGGGTGCGCTGGTCGGCGGGGTGCTCTACGGTGCGCGGCAGTGGAGCGGTGCGCCGGAGCGGCGCCTGCGGCTGCTGGTGGGCCTGCTGGCCCTGTTCTACCTGCCGCTGCTGCTGACGCCGGGGCCGGTGGCCATGACGGCCCTGACGGCGCTGGCGGGGGTGTTCCTGGCGCCGACCATCGCCTGTGCGTTCATCGTGGTGGACCGGCATGCTCCGGCGGGCACGGTGACCGAGGCCTTCTCGTGGCTGGTGACCTTCTTCGGCGTCGGTGCGGCCGTGGGTACGGCGGTGGCGGGTCCGGCGGTGGAACTGGGCGGTACGGCGTCCGGCTTCGGCGTGGCGTGCGGGGCGGGCGCGGCGGCCCTGCTGGTCCTGATGGGTACTCAGCGGATCCTCGCTGCTCCCGGGCGGACCCGGACGGTGACGGGCTCTGCGGCGGCGGTCCCGGAGGGTGCGGACGGGCAGCTCGTCGGGAACTGATCGAAACGGCGTTCTCGAACCCGGTTTCAGAAGAGGGCAGAAGGCGTAATGTTCAGTCATGGACCGCCGCATTTTCGGGCTGGAGAACGAGTACGGCGTCACGTGCACGTTCAGGGGACAGCGCCGACTGTCTCCTGACGAAGTGGCGCGCTACCTCTTCCGCCGTGTCGTGTCATGGGGCCGCAGCAGCAATGTCTTCCTGCGGAACGGTGCCCGCCTGTACCTCGATGTGGGTTCGCATCCGGAATATGCAACTCCCGAATGCGACAACGTGACCGAACTGGTCACCCACGACAAGGCCGGCGAGCGCATTCTCGAAGGCCTGCTCGTCGACGCCGAACGCCGCCTGCACGAGGAGGGAATCGCGGGCGACGTCTATCTCTTCAAGAACAACACCGACTCGGCCGGCAACTCCTACGGCTGCCACGAAAACTATCTGGTGGCGCGGCACGGGGAATTCTCCCGCCTCGCGGACATCCTGATTCCGTTCCTGGTCACGCGCCAGCTGATCTGCGGTGCGGGCAAGGTGCTCCAGACGCCGCGGGGCGCGGTGTACTGCGTGAGCCAGCGTGCGGAGCACATCTGGGAGGGCGTCAGCTCGGCGACGACGCGCTCGCGTCCGATCATCAACACGCGCGACGAGCCGCACGCGGACGCGGAGCGCTACCGGCGCCTGCACGTGATCGTCGGCGACTCGAACATGTCCGAGACGACCATGCTGCTCAAGGTCGGGGCGACCGACCTGGTGCTGCGCATGATCGAGGCGGGCACGGTGATGCGTGACCTGACCCTGGAGAACCCGATCCGGGCGATCCGGGAGGTCAGCCACGACATCACGGGGCAGCGCAAGGTGCGCCTGGCGAGCGGCCGGGAGGCCTCCGCGCTGGAGATCCAGCGGGAGTACTACGACAAGGCCGTGGACTTCGCCGAGCGCCGGGGCATCCGTACCGGCACGGTGGACCGGGTGCTGGAGCTGTGGGGCCGCACGCTGGAGGCGATCGAGGCCGAGCAGCTGGACCGGATCGCCACCGAGATCGACTGGGTGATGAAGTACCAGCTGATCGAGCGCTACCGGGCCAAGCACGGGATGACGATGTCGAACCCGAGGGTCGCCCAGATAGACCTCGCGTACCACGACATCCACCGCCGGCGCGGGCTGTACTACCTGCTGGAGCGCAAGGGGCAGGCGGAGCGGATCTGCAACGACCTCAAGATCTTCGAGGGCAAGTCGGTGCCCCCGCAGACCACGAGGGCGCGGCTGCGCGGCGACTTCATCCGCCGGGCGCAGGAGCAGCGGCGGGACTTCACGGTGGACTGGGTGCACCTGAAGCTGAACGACCAGGCGCAGCGGACCGTGCTGTGCAAGGACCCGTTCCGGGCGGTGGACGACCGGGTGGAGAAGCTGATCGCCGGCATGTGACATACCGCCGATCTTGGCCGGGGCCTCGTACGGATCTCGTACGGGGCCCTCGGCACGCCTTAGAGTGGCGACGACCGCCAGCCGTCTGAGATCTGAGGAACACGTGCGCCGACTTGCCGGCCTGCTTGTCGTACCCCTTCTGCTGCTGTCGACAGCAGCCTGTGGCGACAGCGGCTCCGACTCCGCCGAGATGAAGAACGGGGTGCCCGCGATCACCAAGGGCGCCAAGTTCGGGGAGACCCCGACCCTGTCCCAAGGCAAGGGCGACCCGCCGAAGGAACTGAAGGCCGTGACCGTCAGCGAGGGCACGGGCCCGGCGCTGAAGAAGGGCGATGTCGCCCAGGTCAATTACTACGGTCAGGTGTGGGACGGCAAGGAGCCCTTCGACCAGAGCTTCGGCAAGGGCAAGCCGTTCGAGGTGACCGTCGGCGCGGGCATGGTCATCAAGGGCTGGGACCAGGGCCTGGAGGGCAAGAAGGTCGGCAGCCGCGTGGAGCTGGTGATCCCGCCGGCGCTCGGCTACGGCGACCAGGGCTCCCCGCCGAAGATCAAGGGCGGTGCCACGCTGGTCTTCGTCGTGGACATCGTCAAGGGCACCAGCGTCCCGGTCTCGGCCACGGGCAAGGAGGTCCCGCAGGAGGACAAGGACCTGCCGAAGATCGGGACGAACACGGACGGCAAGGAGGTCTCCGTGACCGTGCCGAAGGACGTGAACCCGCCGGCCAAGCTGGTGTCGAACTACGTCCTGGAGGGCAGCGGCCCGGCCGTGAAGGACTCCGACAGCGTCGTCGTGAAGTTCCACGGCAAGACGTGGAAGGACGACAAGACCTTCGAGAGCACGTACGCCACGGACCAGACGGTGACCTGGCCGATCGGCGAGATCTCGGTCAAGGGCCTCAAGGAGGGCCTGATCGGCAAGAAGGCCGGCAGCCGCATCCTGCTGGTGATCCCGCCGGACCAGGGCTTCGGCGACAAGGAGCAGGGGACGATTCCGGCGAACTCCACGCTGGTCTTCAGCCTCGACATCCTCGCGGTGATGTAAGACTGTCCCGGTTGTCCCTACCGGCCACCGCCGGGCGGGACCGTTCATTGCCAGAGTTCTGAGGAGCAGTTTCCGTGAGCGACAAGCTCGAGAAGCCCGAGATCGACTTCCCCGAGGGCCCGGTCCCGTCCGACCTCGTCATCGAGGACATCTGGGAGGGCGACGGCGCCGTTGCCGAGGCCGGCAAGAAGGTCTCCGTGCACTACGTGGGCGTGGCCTTCTCCTCCGGCGAGGAGTTCGACGCCTCCTGGAACCGCGGCGCCCCGCTGCAGTTCATCCTGGGCATCGGCCAGGTCATCTCCGGCTGGGACCAGGGTGTCCAGGGCATGAAGGTCGGCGGCCGCCGCAAGCTGACGATCCCCGCCCACCTCGCGTACGGCGACCGCGGCGCCGGCGGTGCCATCAAGCCGGGCGAGACGCTCATCTTCGTCTGCGACCTGATGGGCGTCGGCTGACCCGCCGTCCGCTGATGCCGTGAGGGCCCCTGCCGTGAGGCGGGGGCCCTCGCTTTTGTCCGGGCGCGCCGGGGCGGTACGGTCAACGGTCACGGACGTGCAACTCGTGTGCGTCGTGCACGTCGTGTGTGTCGTGCCAGCGGAGAAGGGCGGAAGGGCGTCGATGGCGATTGCCAAGGCCGAGCGGCTGATGAATCTGGCGCTGTGCCTGCTGGGGACCCGCCGGCCGCTGAGCAAGCGCGAGTTGCGCGGCTCCATCGAGGCGTACATGGAAGCGGGCAACGACGACTCCTTCAACCGCATGTTCGAGCGGGACAAGGACGATCTGCGCGAACTCGGCCTGGTCATCGAGACGGTGGAGAACCTGGAGGGCGAGACCGGCTACCTCGCCCGCCGCGACAGCAACCGGCTGCCGCCCGTCTCCCTGGACACCGAGGAGGCCGCCGCCCTGGGCCTGGCGGCCAAGGTCTGGCAGCAGGCCCGCCTGGCCGGGGCCGCCAGCGGCGCCCTGCAGAAGCTGCGCGCCGGCGGCATGCCGGAGGCGGGGGACCTCATCGGGGGCCAGCACAGCGCCATCGAGCCGCGCATCCCGGTGCACGAGGCCGCGTTCGAGCCGCTGATGCTCGCCTGCCGCGACCGCCGGCCCGTGGTCTTCGACTACCGCAAGTCCACCGCCGCCCGGCCCGAGACCCGCCAGGTCGAGCCCTGGGCGCTGGAGTGCTGGCGCGGCCACTGGTACCTGGCCGGCTACGACCGCGAGCGCGGCGCCGAGCGGGTGTTCCGGCTCTCGCGGATCACCGGCAAGGTGCGCTCCCGGGCGGGCAGGTACACCGCCGAGGTCCCCGATGTCGTCACCGTGCGGGAGACGGTGGCCGGATGGGCCGGGGAGAGCGCCGACCGCTCCGCCCTGATCCGGCTGCGGGCTGGGGCCGGCTACCCGCTGCGGGCCAAGGCCACCGCCGTACGCGAGGGCGCCGACGGCTGGGACGAGCTGGAGATCCCCTACGGCCACGGTCTGGACGCCTGGCTCGTGGAGTTCGGGCCCGACGTCGTCGTGGTGGAACCCGCCGACCTGCGGGCGGACGTGGTGGACCGGCTGCGCGCCGTCGCCGGCGGCTGAGCCCGCCCGGCCCCGGCCCGGCCGGGGCAGCGGCCGGACGCCGCCCGGCCCGCGGACGCGCCGCGATCCGCACCAACCGCACACCGCACCGTGTCACCACGTGCCCTGAGGGGGAGACCTACCAGTATGGCCGCCAACGCCATCGACCAGACCCGCCGGATGCTGTCCCTGGTGACGTACCTGCGCGAGCGCCCCGGGGCGCACGTCGCCGACGTCGCCCGCGCCTTCGGCATCACCGAGGACGAGCTCATCTCCGACCTCGACGTGCTGCCCATGTGCGGGACCAGCTTCCGAGGCGGGGACCTCCTCGACATCGACACCGACGGCGAGCGCATCTGGTGGCACAACGCCGACGCGTCCGGCGAGTCCACCGCCGAGCCGCTGCGCCTGGCCGCCGACGAGGCCACCGCCCTGCTCGTGGCCGCCCGTGCCGTGGCCACCCTGCCGGGGCTGCGCGAGAGCGACCGCGACGCGCTGGTGCGGGCCACCGCGAAGCTGGAGGCGGCCGCCGGGGAGGCGGCCGGGGCCAGCTCCCGGCTGTCGGTGACCTTCGAGGCCGAGGGCGGGGTCTTCGCCGACGTCGACCGGGCCATCGCCGAGCGCCGCCGGCTGTGGCTGCGCTACTACTCGCCCGCCCGCGACGAGCTCACCGAGCGCAAGGTCGACCCGATCCGGCTCTTCACCGTCGGCCACACCTACCTCGAGGGCTGGTGCCACCTCTCGGAGGCCCGGCGCACCTTCCGCCTCGACCGGGTCGCCGCGATCCGGCTGCTGGACGAGCGGTCCGAGCCGCCCGCCATCGAGCCGCGCGACCTGTCCGTGGGGCTCGTCCAGCCGGCCGCCGAGGACCCGGAGGTCGTCGTCGAGGTGGGTCCGGCCGGCCGCTGGGTCGCCGAGTACTACCCGCACGACAGCGCCGAGGAGCTGCCCGACGGCGGCCTGCGGATCACGCTGCGCAGCCCCGACCCGGCCTCGCTGCGCCGCCTGGCGCTGCGGCTGGGCCGCGACGGCCGGATCGTCGCGCCCGCGGAGCTCGCCGAGAGCGCCCGGCAGGCGGCCCGCGAGGCGCTGGCCGGGTACGGGGAAGCCGGCTGAGGCGGGCGGTACGGGCTGAGCCGGGCAGTACGGGCGGTACAGGGAGCAGGCGGCCGCAGCCGCGCCGGAGGCGGCCGCCACCGTATGCAGGACGCATGGGCCGAGGGGAGCGCCGAGGATGTCGCCAATGTCTGGGCCGCGGGGTGCGCACGGCACCGCTGCGGGGCCGCACGCACGGTCCGCGTCGGGCGGGCCGGTCACCTTCAAGGCGGCCTGCCCCGACTGCCGGGCCCGCTTCGAGCTGGACGCGGGCGCTCTGCGCCTGGTCATCGGCGGTAGCCGCAGGACCACCTTCTACTCGTTCACCTGTCCCGCGTGCGCCGCGGCCGTCCGCAAACCGGCCGGTGAGCGGATCGTGGAGCTCCTGACCGGCGGCGGCGTGAGCACCCTGCGCAGCATCTGAGGCGGCCGGTGGCCTAGGCTCGTCCCATGCTGTGGCCGATGCTCGCAATCGCCCTGGGATTCCTCGGGCTCACCGTCCTCGCCGTCCTGGCCGTGCGGGTCTTCGTCGAGGTCCGGCGGCTGTCCGGCCAGGTGGACCGGGCCAGCCGCATGATCGCGGAGGCCTCCGGCGACCTCGAGCGCGCGGCCGGCGACCTGGCCCGCGCGGGCCGCACCGTTCGCCCCTGATCCCTCCCGTCGGCGAGTCGGCCGATATCGCGCGGAGATCCCGCCGATACATGGAGAGTGTGGGATGTCCCCCGTACCGTCTGGCGCAGTCTCGCGCAAGATGGAACACCCCGGGGGATTGCCCGGCGTTAACCCCCGGGGGTTACGATCGTTGAAGCGGCCCGTTGATCACGGTCCGTCTCAGCGCTACCACAACCAGCCGTTTCGGTGAGAAGGAAGACACACATGATCGGCAATATGAAGCCCCTCGAGATCCTTCTGATCATCGCTGTCATCGTGCTGCTCTTCGGTGCGAAGAAGCTCCCCGAGATGGCCCGCTCCCTCGGCAAGTCGGCCCGCATCCTCAAGAGCGAGGCCAAGGCCATGAAGAGCGAGAGCGCCGCGGAGGACGCCGCGCGCGTCGCCGACCCGGCCCCGCAGCAGGCCGCGCCGCGTACCATCAAGGCCGCGCCCGGCGACGTCACCGGATCCCGTCCGGTCGGCGAGCCGAACCACACCGCCCAGGGCTGAACCACGGATCCGACCGCGGCCGGCGCCCGCGGTCGCGCATCCGCGGCCGTGATCACGGCCACGGTCACGGTCACACGGTCATCTGCAACGAGACAAGGGACGTGGGTTGCTCAAGTCTGCCCGCAAGCAGGAAAAGTCGAGCAAGCAGGAGAAGGACGCCGAAGGGCGGATGCCTCTTGTCGAGCACCTGCGTGAGCTGAGAAACCGCCTGCTGAAGTCGGTCCTGGCGATCCTCGTGATCACCATCGTCGCCGCCTTCTACTACAAGCAGATCATCGACTTCATGCTGAAGCCGATGCTGGACTCCGTCGGCTGCACCGACGGCGTGGTCTCGCAGCGCAACGGCCGCCCCTGCGCCGACATGACCGTGAACGGCCTCATCGCGCCCTTCTCGATCGCCCTGAAGGTCTCCCTCACCGCCGGCGTGGTCGTCTCCGCCCCGGTGTGGCTCTACCAGCTGTGGGCCTTCGTCGCCCCGGGCCTGCACAGCCACGAGAAGAAGTACGCCATGGGCTTCGTCGCCGTCGGCGCGCCGCTCTTCGGCGCTGGCGCGGTGCTCGCGTACAAGCTGCTGCCGCAGACCGCGACGATCCTGCTCGAGTTCACCCCCGAGAACGCCCGCAACCTGCTCCCGGTCGACGACTACCTCGACCTCGTGACGCGCATGGTCGTCGTCTTCGGCCTCGCCTTCGAGCTGCCGCTGCTGCTGATCCTGCTCAACTTCACCGGGGTCATCACCGCGAAGCGGCTCGCCGGCTGGTGGCGCGGCATGGTCCTGGGCATCACGATCTTCGCGGCGTTCGCCACCCCGACCGGCGACCCGCTGACCATGCTCTCGCTGGCCGCCCCGATCGTCGCGCTCTACTTCATCGCCCTCGGCATCTGCCTGGTCAACGACCGCAGGCGCCGCCGCAACAACCCCGACGCGCTGCTCGACGACGACGAGGCCTCCGAGCTGGACCTCACCCCCGCCGCGATCGGCTCGGTGGAGGAGATCCAGGCGCCGGCCGCGCTTCCCGAGCAGTCCGACGGCGGCCGCGGACGGATCAACGGTTACGACGACGCCACCTGACAGGTACATTCCGGTGGGTGATGAGCGCTGAGATCACCCTCTTCGTCAATCCCACCGCGGGACGCGGCCGGGGCGCGCACGCCGCGCAGCCGGCCGCTTCTGCGCTCAGGGCCGCCGGCTTCCACGTGCGGACCGTCGTCGGCACCGACGCCGAGGACGCGCTGGCCCGGCTGCGGGCCGCGGTCCGCGAGGGCACCGGCGCGGTGATCGCCGTCGGCGGCGACGGGGTGGTCTCCCTGGCCCTGCAGGCCCTGGCCGGGACCCTCGTCCCGCTCGGGGTGGTCGCCGTGGGCACCGGCAACGACTTCGCCCGCTCGCTCGGGCTGCCCGTACGGGAGCCCGCCCAGGCGGGCCGGCTGGCCGCCGAGGCCCTCAAGGAGGGCCGCCACCGCGAGATCGACCTCGGGCGGGTCGGCGACGGCACCTGGTACGGGACCGTGCTCTGCTCCGGCTTCGACTCCCGGGTCAACGACCGCGGCAACCGGATGCGGCTGCCCGCCGGCCGTTTCAAGTACGACCTCGCCATCCTCGCCGAGCTGGCCGCCTTCCGGCCGTTCCCGTACCGGATCGGCCTCGACGACGGACCCCCGCTGGAGACCGAGGCCACCCTGGTCGCCGTCGGCAATGGGACCTCCTACGGCGGCGGCATGCGGATCTGCGCCGACGCCCGGCCCGACGACGGGCTGCTCGACGTCGTGGTCGTCGGGGACTGCAGCCGGGCCACCCTGCTCAAGGTGTTCCCGCAGGTCTACAAGGGCACCCACCTCACCCACCCCAAGGTCACCGTGCACCGGGCCGCGAAGGTCACCCTGGAGGCCCCGGGGCTGACCGCCTACGCCGACGGAGAGCCCGTCGGGCCGCTGCCGGTGACCGCCGAGTGCGTACCGGCGGCCGTACGGGTCCTGGGATAGGCCGGGGAGCCGCGGAGGCGGGCCCGGCCCCGGCCCCGGGCAGCCGGCCATAAAGATCGAGACTGTTGTCGGAGGCGGCGGGTAGGCTCGAGAACAAGATGACCGAAGAACTCTCACCCGCCGAGCGGTACGCCGCTGCGCGGATCCGCGCCGCAGAAGAGGCCACGGCCCTGGCCCCCTTCCGCGAGATGTACGACTTCGACCTCGACGGCTACCAGGTCGAGGCGTGCAAGGCACTGGAGGCCGGCAAGGGCGTGCTCGTCGCCGCCCCGACCGGCTCGGGCAAGACCATCGTCGGCGAGTTCGCCGTGCACCTGGCCCTCGGCCAGGGCCGCAAGTGCTTCTACACGACGCCCATCAAGGCCCTGTCGAACCAGAAGTACGCCGACCTCGTCAAGCGCTACGGCCCCGAGAAGGTCGGTCTGCTGACCGGCGACAACAGTGTCAACTCCGAGGCGCCCGTGGTCGTCATGACCACCGAGGTGCTCCGCAACATGCTCTACGCGGGCTCCCAGTCGCTGCTCGGCCTCGGCTACGTCGTGATGGACGAGGTGCACTACCTCTCCGACCGGTTCCGCGGGGCCGTCTGGGAGGAAGTGATCATCCACCTCCCCGAGTCCGTGACGCTGGTGTCGCTCTCCGCCACCGTGTCCAACGCGGAGGAGTTCGGCGACTGGCTGGACACCGTCCGCGGCGACACCGAGGTCATCGTCTCCGAGGAGCGGCCCGTCCCGCTGTGGCAGCACGTCATGGCCGGCCGGCGGATCTACGACCTCTTCGAGGAGGAGTCCGACCACGGCGGCCGCGGCTCCGCGCGCCGCGAGGTCAACCCCGACCTGCTGCGCATGGCGCGCGAGGAGAACACCCGCACCTACAACCCCAAGGACCGGCGCCGCGGCAAGATGGTCCGAGAGGCCGACCGCGAGCGCGAGCGCCGCTCCCGCAGCCGCATCTGGACCCCCGGCCGCCCCGAGGTCATCGCCCGCCTCGACAACGACGACCTGCTGCCCGCCATCAACTTCATCTTCAGCCGGGCCGGCTGCGAGGCCGCCGTACAGCAGTGCCTGTACGCGGGCCTGCGCCTGAACGACGAGTCGGCGCGCGTGCAGGTCCGCGAGATCGTCGAGGAGCGCACCGCCTCCATCCCGGCCGAGGACCTGCACGTCCTGGGCTACTACGAGTGGCTCGAAGGCCTGGAGCGGGGCATCGCCGCGCACCACGCCGGCATGCTGCCCACCTTCAAGGAGGTCGTGGAGGAGCTGTTCGTCCGCGGCCTGGTCAAGGCGGTCTTCGCCACCGAGACCCTCGCGCTCGGCATCAACATGCCCGCGCGCACGGTCATCCTGGAGAAGCTCGTCAAGTGGAACGGCGAGCAGCACGCCGACATCACGCCCGGCGAGTACACCCAGCTCACCGGCCGGGCCGGCCGGCGCGGCATCGACGTCGAGGGCCACGCCGTGGTGCTGTGGCAGCGAGGCATGGACCCGGTCTCGCTCGCCGGGCTCGCCGGCACCCGCACCTACCCGCTGCGCTCCAGCTTCAAGCCCTCGTACAACATGGCGGTCAACCTGGTCCAGCAGTTCGGCCGGCACCGCTCGCGCGAGCTGCTGGAGACCTCCTTCGCCCAGTTCCAGGCCGACCGCTCGGTCGTCGGGATCTCCCGGCAGGTCCAGCGCAACGAGGAGGGCCTCTCGGGCTACCGGGAGGGCATGACCTGCCACCTGGGCAACTTCGAGGAGTACGCGCAGCTGCGCCGCGACCTCAAGGACCGCGAGACCGAGCTCGCCAAGCAGGGCGCCGCCCAGCGCCGGGCGCAGGCGGCCGGCTCGCTGGAGAAGCTCAAGCCGGGCGACGTCATCCACGTGCCCACGGGCAAGTTCGCCGGGCTCGCGCTCGTCCTGGACCCGGGCGTGCCCGCGGGGCGGGCCAACGGGTACCGCGGGTACGACTACGCCGAGGGCCCGCGCCCGCTGGTGCTCACCGCCGAGCGGCAGGTCAAGCGGCTCGCCGCGATCGACTTCCCGGTCCCCGTCGAGCCGATCGAGCGGATGCGGATCCCCAAGAGCTTCAACGCCCGCTCCCCGCAGTCCCGTCGGGACCTCGCCTCGCAACTGCGGGCCAAGGCCGGGCACATCACCCGTGAGCGGGGCCGGCGCGGCCGGGCCGCCGCGGCCGACGACCGCGAGATCGCCCGGCTGCGGGCGGCGCTGCGGGCGCACCCCTGCCACGGCTGCGACGAGCGCGAGGACCACGCCCGCTGGGCGGAGCGCTACCACCGGCTCAAGCGGGACACGCAGGCGCTGGAGCGGCGCATCGAGGGGCGGACCAACACCATCGCCCGCACCTTCGACCGGATCCACGCGCTGCTGACCGAGCTGGACTACCTGCGCGAGGACGAGGTCACCGTGCACGGCAAGCGGCTGGCCCGGCTGTACGGCGAGCTCGACCTGCTGGCGTCGGAATGCCTGCGCGCCGGGATCTGGGAGGGCCTGACCCCGGCCGAACTGGCCGCCTGCGTCTCGGCCCTGGTGTTCGAGGCGCGGCAGTCCGACGACGCGGTCGCCCCGAAGGTGCCCGGCGGCGCGGCGAAGGCCGCCCTCGGCGAGATGGTCCGGATCTGGGGCCGGCTCGACGCACTGGAGGAGGAGCACCGCATCAACCAGGCCGAGGGCGTGGGGCAGCGCGAGCCCGACCTGGGCTTCGCGTGGGCCGCGTACCAGTGGGCCTCCGACAAGAGCCTGGACGAGGTGCTGCGCGAGGCGGAGATGCCGGCCGGCGACTTCGTGCGCTGGTGCAAGCAGGTCATCGACGTGCTCGGCCAGATCGCCGCGGCGGCCCCGGCTTCCACGGTGCCCCCGTCCTCCCAGGGCGGCAGCACGGTGGCCCGCAACGCCCGCAAGGCCGTCGACGCCCTGCTGCGGGGTGTGGTGGCCTACAGCTCGGTCGGCTAGGCGGATTTGGGTCTTCCTCCTAGCCGGGGGTGGCCGGATCTGATCTCTTGACGTGGTGAAACCGTCGTCACCCTGTGCGACGATCGGGCCATGACTGGGGGACCGGACGAAGGGCCGAGACGGGTCGGAAGGCCACGTGCTGATCAGGTGAGACCGCACAGCGGCCGGCCGCCGCGCGAGGAACTCCTCTGCGCGGCGGCCGAGCTGTTCACCGTGCAGGGGTACGCGGCCACCACCACGCGAACGGTGGCCGAACGGGCTGGAATGCGCCAGGCCACGATGTACCACTACTTCGGCGGCAAGGAGGAACTCCTCGCCGAACTGCTGGAGTCGACGGTGGCGCCCTCCCTCGGGTTGTCGCGCCGGCTGCTGGCCGACACCGGGCGGCCCGCGGCCCGGCGGCTGTGGGAGCTGTGCCGCTCGGACGTGCTGCTGCTGTGCGGGGGCCCGTACAACCTGGGCGCGCTCTACCTGCTGCCCGAGGTGGCCGGATCCCGCTTCACCCGGTTCCGGCGGATGCAGGCCGAACTGCGCGGGGCCTACCGGGCGTTGCTGGCCCGGACCTCCGTCGGGGCCGAACTGGCCGGGGACCGGGCCGCCCTGGACCTGCGCAACGACCTGGTCTTCGGGCTGATCGAGGGGGTCATGCTGATCCACCGCTCCGACCCGGACCGCCCGGTGGCGCCCTTCGCGGAGGCCACCGCCGACGCCGCCCTGCGCATCGCGGGAGTGGCGGGCGCGGAGACGGCCGGGACCGGGCCGGCCGCCGGTTAGACGCCGGTTAGCCGCCGGTCAGGTGCCGGTCTCCCAGGCGGCGCGGTCCTCCCAGGCCCGCAGCCGCAGGCCGCTCTCGAAGCGGTGCTCGGCACCCGTCACCGGGTCGGTGAACGCCAGCGTGCGGGCCAGCAGCTGCAGCGGCCGCCGGAAGTCGTCCGGGGCCGGGTCGAGGAGCTGCGGGTACACCGGGTCGCCGAGGATCGGCAGGCCGAGCCGGTTCATGTGGACGCGCAGCTGGTGGGTGCGGCCGGTGTGCGGGGTCAGCCGGTAGCGGCCGAGCTCCCCGCGGGTCGCGAGGAGTTCGACGGTGCTCTCGGCGTTGGGCTCGCCGCCGGGGACCTCGCTCGCGCCGATGACGCCGCGGACCTTCTCGATCCTGCTGCGGACCGTGCAGGGCAGCGCGGTCCGGGGATCGTGGACGGCGACGGCCTCGTACTCCTTGGCCACCCGCCGCTCGGCGAACAGCTGCTGGTAGGCGCCGCGGTCCTCGGGCCGGATGCTGAACATGACCAGGCCCGCCGTCAGCCGGTCCAGCCGGTGGGCCGGGCTGAGCTCGGGCAGGTCCAGCTCGGCGCGCAGCCGGGCCAGGGCCGTCTGCACGATGTGGCCGCCGCGCGGGGTCGTCGCGAGGAAGTGCGGCTTGTCCACCACCAGCAGGTGCTCGTCGCGGTGGACGACGCCGATCGGGAACGGCACCACCGTCTCGGGGTCCATGTCGCGGTGGAACCACAGGTAGGAGCCCGGCTCGTACGGGTCCCGGGCGGTCAGGACCCGCCCGCCGGGGCCGAGGATCCGGCCGCCGGCCAGCAGCCGTGCGACGGACTCGGCGCCCTTGGTGCCGGCGTACCGCTCGGTGAGGTAGCTGCCGAGGTCGGGCCACCTGCCCTCCTTGTCGGAGGGCAGCCGCAGCCGCACCGGGTCGATGCCGGCGATCTGGGGCAGGGGCGAGGGGGGTATCCGGGTTCTGCTTCTCATCGCTCCCCAGGCTAGGGCAGCGGGCGGTGGCCGGGGCACGCCCGCCCGCCGGCTACCGCCGGGTGAAGGTGCCCAGGTGGTTCTCGTCCAGGTACTCGATGCGGACGGTGCCGTCGGAGAAGGCCACCCCGGTGCGGCCGACCGCGTTCTCGCCGGCGGTCACGAAGCTGAAGGTGTCGCCGTCGTAGTGGGTGAGCGGGAAGCGCAGCGGCTTCGGCCCCAGCGAGAGGGTCAGGCCCTTGCCGGCCGGGTCCGCCGTGACGGTGAGCCGGCCGTAGTACGGGTTGTCGTAGGTGCCCGTGTAGGCGCTGTCGGCGCGGGCCGGCTTCGCGTTCGCGGGCGGGTGGGCGTAGTCGGTCCTGGAGCGGTCGGTGTCGTCCAGCTTCGCGTACAGGGCCGCGGTCAGCGGCAGCCAGTCGGTGGTGGGCCTGCCGTGCTCGGCGGTGTCGAAGAAGTCGAGGGCGACGGCGTCGGCGAGGCCGACGGGGGCGCCGTTGGTCAGGACGACGATGCCGAGCTGCTCCAGCGGCAGCAGGGTGACGTTGGTGTTGGCGCCGAGGTCGAAGGCCCCGGAGTGGCTCAGGCGCAGCCGGCCCGCGTCGTCGTACGTGACGTTCCAGCCGAGTCCGTAGAACGTGGGCCGGCCGGTGGCGTTGACGTCCTGGGAGACGATCTCGGGCAGGTGCGTGCGCTGCAGGGTCGCGGAGGGGATGATCCGCTTGCCGTCGAGGGTGCCGTTGCCGAGCTGGAGCCGCATCCAGCGGGCCATGTCGCGGGCGGTGGAGCTGACGCCGCCGGCCGGGGCCTGGGCGTCGGGGTCGCGCACGTACCGCGGGGACCAGGTGCCGTCGGGGTTCTTCACGTGGGTGGCGGCGTGGTCGGGGGCCTTGGCGAAGGCGGAGAACTCGGTGCTGGTCCGGGTCATTCCGGCGGGCTTGAACAGGGTGTCCGCGGCCAGCTTCTGCCAGCTGGTGCCGTGGGCCCGGGCGATGGCCTCGGCGGCCGCGGTGAAGCCGAAGTTGGTGTACGCGTAACTCGCGCGGAACGGCGAGAGGGGCTCCAGGCGCAGGTGGTCGAGGATGTACGCCTGGTCGTAGCCGAGGTCCTCCAGGAGGTCGCCGGCGTGGTCGGGCAGGCCGCTGCGGTGCGAGAACAGGTCGGCGGTGGTCACGTGAGCGGTGACCCACGGGTCCTTGAGGGCGAATCCGGGCAGTTCGGTGCGGTCGTTGAAGCCGGCCGGGTCCTTCAGGGTGCCGGCCACGACCGTGGAGGAGATCGGCTTGGACAGGGAGGCGATCTGGAAGACCGTGTCGGGCCCGACGGCGCCGGTCTGCCCGGTGCGGCGGACTCCGAAGCCCTTGAGGTAGATCACCTTGTCGCGGTGGACCACGGCCACGGACAGGCCCGGGACGCCCGTGCTGCGCATCGTGTCGGCGATGTACTGCGGGAGGCGGTCGACCGCGTTCTGCACGGCCTGGTCGGTCAGCTGCGGCTTCGGCGCGGGCGGGGGGCTCGGCGCGGCCGCGACCGGTGCGGCGGCGGCCAGCGCGAGGACGGTTCCCGCCGCGGTGAGCGCGAGGCGTCGCGTACGCATGGGCTCATTGTGGCGCCGAGCGGGTGGCCCCGCCCGTCGGCCCCGCCGGCGCCCCACAGCAGGTCCGCAGTGGGGCCCGGGCCGCAGCCGGGCAGCCCGGGTCCGGTTGCGGCACGGTTCAGGCCGCTGCCTCCTGCGCCGCCTCCTGCTCGGCCAGCACCCGGGCGTTCCACTCGCCCTTGATGGCGCGCCAGCCCTCGTCCGTCTCGCCGAGCCGCCAGTAGCCCGAGATCGACAGGTGCTCCTTCGGGATGCCGCGCTCCAGGCGCAGGTGGCGGCGGAGCTCCTTGACGAAGCCCGCCTCGCCGTGGACGAAGGCGTGGACCTCGCGGGAGGGGAACTCCATCGAGGTGACGGCCTCGACCAGGGCCTCGCCGACCGGGCGGTCACCGCGGTGGAGCCAGACCGGCACGATGCCGTCCGGGGTGGCGATCCTCTGCTCGTCCTCGGGCCCCTCGACCTCCACCAGCGCGTGCACCACGGCTCCGGCCGGCATCCGCTCCATCGCCGCGGCGATCGCCGGCAGCGCGCTGTCGTCGCCCGCCAGCAGGTGCCATCCGGCCGCCGGGTCCGGCGCGTACGCACCTCCGGGGCCGAGGAAGCGGACCAGTTCGCCCGGCTGGGCGCGGGCCGCCCACGGCCCGGCCAGCCCCTCGTCGCCGTGGACGACGAAGTCGATGGTCAGCTCCAGGTGCGCCGGGTCCCAGGTGCGGACCGTGTACGCGCGCTGGCGCGGCCAGGCGGAACGCGGGTACTGCGCGCGGATCCGGTCGAGGTCCCACGGCGAGGGGTAGGTGACGCCCTCCGGGGGGAACAGGAGCTTGATGTAGTGGTCCGTGAACGCACCCGCATCGAATCGGGCCAGTCCGGCGCCACCCAGCACCACCCGCACCATGTGCGGCGTCAGCCGCTCGGTACGCACGACGACTGCTGTGCCGACCTTGCGGGCGCGTCCTTCTGCCACGGCGTCTCCCCTGACTCCCCTGAAACTTAGGATTACCTAAGTTAGCACCTCATGGGAGCAGTGCGCTGCTCAGGCGCGACACGGCCCCGCCCAGACCCCAGCGGTGGGCCAGCGCATCGACCAGTTCCGGCTGCGCCGGCGCCTTCGGCAGGGCCGGGTCGAACTCCGGCAGCGGCACGTCGGTGGCCACCTTCACCACCTTGGGGGCCACGGCCAGGTACGGCCGGGACTCGTCCAGCCGCCTGCGCTGAGCAGGGGTCAGCTTCGACTTCGGGTCGTCGACGGCGGCGATGATCCCGGCCAGACTCCCGTACGCCTCCAGCAGCTTGGCCGCGGTCTTCTCGCCGATCCCCGGGACCCCGGGCAGCCCGTCGCTCGGGTCGCCGCGCAGCAGCGCCAGGTCCGCGTAGCCGGGGCCGTCCACCCCGTACTTGGCGCGCAGCCACGCCTCGTCGGTGACCTGGAGCGTCCCTACCCCCTTCAGCGGGTACAGGACCCGTCGCTGCCGGGCGTCGTCCACCAGCTGGTACAGGTCGCGGTCGCCGGTGACGATGTCCACCGGACCGGAGGCACGCGCCGTGAGGGTGCCGATGACGTCGTCCGCCTCGTACCCGGCCACCCCCACCCGGGCGATGCCGAACGCGTCGAGCGCCGCCTCGATGATCGGCACCTGCGGGGCGAGCGTGTCGGGGATCTCCTCCGCGTCGGGCCCCGCCTCCACCACCTCCGCGACCCGGTGGGCCTTGTACGACGGGATCAGCTCCACCCGCCAGTGCGGCCGCCAGTCGGTGTCCATGCACGCCACCAGGTCGTCGGGGCGGTGGTCCTGCACCAGGCGGCCGATGAAGTCGAGCAGTCCGCGCACCGCGTTGACCGGGGTGCCGTCGGGGGCCTTCACGGAATCCGGCACGCCGAAGTAGGCACGGAAGTAGAGGGAGGCGGTGTCCAGCAGCATCAGGCGTCGAGTCGTCGTCATGACGGCGATGATGCCGCAGCCCGGGGGACCCGGCGGCGCCCGGTTACGGCCGGGGACACGGAAAGTGGCCGCACGAGTGAGCGGAGGTGGCACGGAAGTTTCACCCGCGGCGTACCCCGGTCCGCTCCTGCGCGCGAAACCCGGGGCGGTTGCTGCGTAAGGTGCTTACAGCACACCTCCGTGCGACGGACACGACGTACGCCAGCAGACGCCGACAGACCTGACAAGGGGAGGGCAGCCCCGCCATGGACGACAGGGACGGCTCGGACGACAAGGAACGGGACAAGGACGCCAAGGAACCGCTCCGGGTGGGCGTGGCCGTGCGCAAGCGGCGCCGGGCCCTGCACCTCACCCTCGCCGCCGTATCGGCGCGCAGCGGACTGTCGGTGCCCTTCCTGAGCCAGATAGAGAACGAACGCGCCCGGCCCAGCATGCGCTCGCTGGAGCGGGTCGCGGACGCGCTGGAGACCACGGCCGTCGAGCTGCTGGCCGCGTCCGACACCGCGCGCACCGTCGACCTCGTACGCGCCGGCGACGACTCCGGGCTCACGCCGCTCCCCGGCGTGCGGCCGCTGGTCCGCGGGCACCACCAGCTGCACGCGATCGAGTTCACCGGGGACCAGGACGCCGGCCGCGAGTACCAGCACCGCAACGACGAGCTGATGTACGTGGTCTCCGGCGCCTGCCAGGTGGAGGCCGAGGGGCGGGCGTACCGGCTGGAGAGCGGCGACGCGCTGTTCCTCTCCGGCGGGGTCCGGCACCGCTGGCGGGCCGTCACCGAGGACACCCGGATCCTGGTCGTGGCGGTCGGCGACCACATCCACGCCACCTTCGAACCGCCCTCGCCGGGGCGCTGAGGCAGCGCGGTGCGGGTCGTCTCGCTCGTGCCCTCGCTGACCGAGGCGGTGGCCGTCAGCGCCCCCGGCCTCCTGGTCGGCGTGACCGACTGGTGCACCCACCCCGCGGACCTCGCGGCGCGGGGCGCGGTGCGCATCGGCGGCACCAAGAACCCCGACGTCGAGGCGGTCGTGCGGCTGCGGCCCGACCTGGTCGTCGCCAACGAGGAGGAGAACCGCGCCCCCGACCTGGCCATGCTGCGCGAGGCGGGCGTGGAGGTGCTGGTCACGGAGGTACGCGGGCTGGACCAGGCCTTCGCCGAGCTGGACCGGCTGCTGACGGGCGCCCTGGGGCTGGCGCGCCCCAGGTGGCTCGACGAGGCCGAGGCCGCATGGGCCCGCGCGGAACCGGCGGGCCGGCTGCGGGCGGTCGTCCCGGTGTGGCGGCGGCCCTGGATGGTGCTGGGCCGGGACACCTTCGCGGGGGACCTGCTGGCGCGGCTGGGCGTGGAGAACCTCTACGCGGGCCACCCGGAGCGCTACCCGCGGGTGCCGGTGCAGGAGCTGGCCGGCGCCGACTGCGACCTGGTGGTGCTGCCGGACGAGCCGTACCGCTTCACGCGCGAGGACGGCCCGGAGGCGTTCCCGGGCCGTCCGGCCGCCCTGGTCAGCGGCCGCCACCTCACCTGGTACGGCCCTTCCCTCGCCGAGGCCCCGCAGGTGCTGGGGGCGGCGCTGGCCGCGGCCCGCTAGCGGGGGAGGAGCCGGCCGGTCAGCAGGCCCCGCAGGGTGTGGGCGGCGGCGAGCAGCCAGGCCGCCAGCAGGGCCGCGAACAGGGCGGCGGCCAGCCAGGCGAAGGCGGTCAGCCCGGTGTGCCGGGCCAGTCCGGCGGCGCCGGTGACACAGGTGCCGACGGGGAAGGTCAGCGCCCACCAGGTCATCGCGAAGCCCATTCCGGCGCGCGCCGCCCGGACCAGCATCGCGGCGGCCAGGGCCAGCCACAGCAGGGCGAACCCGAGCACGGGCACCCCGTAGACGACCGCGAAGGCGCCGAGCGCGCCGGCGTACGGGGAGCCGATGGCCAGCGGGGCCACGTCGGCGAGCTGGTTGACGGCGGTGGTGGACTGCCCGAGCGGGCCGAGGACCAGGAACAGGGTGGGGGTCAGCAGCAGCGGCAGCGGCCCGGCGGTGACCAGCCGGGCGAACACCAGCGGGAGCATCAGCAGGGTCGCCAGCAGGCTGGTGCCGAACATCGCGTAGCAGGCCAGCAGCAGCGCCTCGCGGGCCTGGCCGGCCGGCAGGTGGGGGACCAGGAGCGGGCCGACCGCGGCGGAGACCATGGGAGCCACCAGCGGCAGCAGCCAGACGGGGGTGGCGTCCGCGGCCTCGATCCGGTGGCGGACCACCATCAGGTAGGGCACCGCCACGGCCGTCACGAGGCCGATCACCGTGCCGAAGGTGAAGAGCACGGCGTCCGCGGCGACGGCGGCCGGCTCGCCGATCAGGTCCTTGCCCACGATCAGGGTGCCGGCGCCGACGGCCAGCAGGGCCATCGCGAGGCAGCCGTAGAACGGCGCGACGGCCGCGTCGAGGAGGTGGGCGCGGGCCTGGTCGCGGTGGTGCAGCCAGTGCCCGGCGCGGGCGGCGAGCAACAGCAGGAGGGCCGCGGCGGACAGGGCCCAGACGAACTGGCAGGCCGCGCGCTGGCCCGGCAGCTGGTACGGGAGCGCCGCGCCGGCGTTGGCGACGATGGCCGTGCCCATGACGGACGCGTACCAGTTGGGGCCGAGGTGGCGCAGCGCCGGGAAGGCCTTGTGGGCCGGGGCGGGAACGGGGGCCTCGGGGTTCTGCGGATTGCCGGGGGTGCCGGGGGTGAGGGCGCGGGGTCGCGCCAGGGTGGTGGCCATGACCCCAGCCTGGGGGCGGGACGGACCGGGCGGCAGGGGCCGCATCCCTATGAGGCCATAAACTGACTTTATGGGTAATGAGGAGCGGACTCCGCTGGTGCACCGGGTGCCGGACCTGGGGGCGCTGGAGCTGCTGCTCGCGGTCGCCCAGGTCGGCTCGCTCAGCGGGGCCGCCAAGCGGATGGGGATCACCCAGCCCGCGGCGAGCGCCCGGATCCGGGCGATGGAGGCGCGGCTCGGCGTCGCGCTCGTGGACCGCTCGCCGCGCGGGTCGACGCTGACCGCGGAAGGGGCGCTCGTCACGGACTGGGCCCGGCGGGTGGTCGAGGCGGCCGAGGCCTTCGACGCGGGCGCGCAGGCGCTGCGGGGCCGCAGGGACTCGCGGCTGCGGGTGGCCGCCAGCATGACCATCGCCGAGTACCTGCTGCCCGGCTGGCTGATCGCCCTGCGCGGCCAGCGGCCCGGCACGGCGGTGTCCCTGCACGCCGGGAACTCGGCGGTGGTCGCCCGTCGGGTCCTCGCCCACGAGGCCGACCTGGGCTTCGTGGAGGGCCTGACCGTGCCCGACGGGCTCGACTCCGCGGTGATCGCACAGGACCGGCTCGTGGTGGCCGTCGCCCCCGGCCACCCGTGGGCCCGCCGCACACGCGGGGTCGGGGCCGACGAGCTGGCGTCGACTCCGCTGATCCTGCGGGAGTGGGGATCGGGGACCCGGCAGGTGCTCGACGGTGCGCTGGCGGGCTGCGGGGGACTCGCCGAACCGCTGCTGGAGCTGGCCTCCACCACCGCCGTGAAGGCGGCCGCCGTCAGCGGGGCCGGGCCGTGCGTGCTGTCGGAGCTGGCGCTCGGCGACGAGCTCGCCGCCCGCCGCCTCGTCGAGGTCCCCGTCTCGGACACCGCCCTGGGCCGCGCCCTGCGCGCGGTCTGGCCCGCGGGCGCCCGCCCGGCCGGACCGGCCCGCGACCTGCTCTCCCTGACCCGCGTCCGCCCCTGACGGGCGCGGGCCGGGGGACCGCAGCGCGTCAGCGGGAGGGCCTGCGGGGGCTTTCGGAATCCTCCGGCCAGCCGTAGCCCGTGCGCGGTGGCTCCGGGGCCGCGGCGCCCATGGCGGCCAGGTCCCGGTCGGCGGCGCGCATCAGCTGGCCGGCCAGGTCGCGCATGGCGCGGCTCGCCGCGAGCTCGTCGCCGATGGCCGGAACCTCCACGTCCTCGGGGTTGCAGCGCGCCGAGCCGCGGCCGACGAGCTGCCCGGCGCCGGTGTCCAGCACGGCCCGGGCCCTCGTCGTGCCGCCCTCCTCGGTCAGCGAGACGCCGATGTTCCATTCCGCGCGGTGTGTCATGGCGTGCCCCGTCATTCCGCGATCTCGGTGCGTTCCCACCACTCGTACACGGGCAGCTGCCCCTGCGGGCCGTTCTGCTGCCGCGCCGTGGCCCGGAAGTGCTCGTACCCGCCGCGGTGTGCGATCTTCACGTCGTCCCCGGGGGCGGGGGCCTCGACGACCCGCTCGGTCAGGTCGGCCGGTCCGCCCTCCAGGACTGCCTTGTTCGTCATGTCTCCAGTCAACCGACCTGCCGGACGGCCCGCACGTCGGCGCGGGCCGCCGGCCGGGGAGGCGCCCGGGGGACGCCACCCGGTTCGTGGGAGCCGGGGCTAGTAGTGCTTGGTCAGGTGGGGGCTGGTGTGGTTATGCCGCGGTGGCAGGTGGGGCAGACGCCGGTCCATGTCGCGAGGAGGGTCTGTAGCTCGCGGACGACTTGGTAGAGGCTCAGGCC